>NZ_JBXKMX010000126.1:0-23051 GCF_056992975.1 Ectobacillus sp.
CGTATCAGCAAGGAGAGAACGATATGCGTTTATTAGTCGTCGAGGATAATATTTCTTTATTACAATCTATAGTAGAGATAGTAAGTGATGAATTTGAAGCAGATAGTGCTTCGAATGGTGAAGATGGCTTGTATTTGGCACGTCAGAATATTTATGATGCCATTTTATTAGATGTTATGCTACCAGGGATGAATGGATTTGAAATTATTCAGCATCTGCGTGAGGAAGAAAACCATACACCTGTATTGTTTTTAACAGCGCGAGATTCTTTGGAGGATCGTGTGAAGGGACTAGACTATGGCGGAGATGATTATCTAGTTAAGCCTTTTCAAGCACCAGAACTTATGGCTCGTATCCGCGCCTTGTTACGTCGAAGTGGAAGTCTTACGATGAGTCAAACTTTAGTATATAAAGGTATGGAATTGTTTAATAAAGAAAAAAGTGTAACTATTGATGGAGAGGCAATTAAACTAACATTTAAGCAGTATGAGCTTCTTGAGTATATGATTCAAAATAAAGGAGTCATTTTAACAAAAGAACAAATTTATGATCGTGTTTGGGGCTTTGATTCAGATACTACCATAGCCATCGTCGAAGTATTTGTCCATCATTTACGTAAAAAGCTAGAACCATTTGGCTATCACAATGACATTAAAACGATTCGTGGAGTCGGATACATGTTAAAGGAGTAATCATATGTTCAAACGCACACAGATTAGACTTACTCTTTTGAATTCTCTTATTTTTGTAATATTAATAGGTACGTTAGGATTTACTATTTATTATTATATGCAACAACGGTTATATAATGATGTCGATAATTCTTTACAATTGGTTATAACTCATCAAGAGGGAACGAACAGGGATTCAGGTTATGTAGAAAAAAAACCGAAAGATTTCGGGATTTCACATGATCCACGCTTGTCCATTATTATTCGAGATGAAAAAAATGAAATTATCGCAACTAAGGGTGATATGGGTTATTTGTTACAATATGAATCTACGATAAAACCTAAGGAATTAAATAAAATTCAAAATATGCAGGTGGGGAATTTCACATTTCGAACATTAACGGTAAAAGATGATACGACTGGCACTACCGTACAGACACTTCGAAATATCGACTCAGAAAATAGCTTACTAAATCGATTATTGCTTATTATGCTAATTGGATGTGGAATTGGTATTTTATTTGCTGTGGCGGCTGGCTATTTCTTGGCAAGACGCGCTCTTGTACCGATTCAAAATGCATGGAATAAGCAGCAAGAATTTGTATCTGATGCTTCCCATGAGTTGCGAACACCACTTGCTGTCATTCAATCGAAAACAGATTTATTGTTTCGATCTCCTTCTTCTACCATCCAAGATAAAGCACTTGATATTTCTATTATTTCTAAGGAATGCCGGCGGTTGACCAAGCTTGTTTCTAATCTGTTAACGTTAGCACGTTCTGATTCTAATCAGATTGAAATGGAAAAGAAAGAATTTAGTTTAAATGAACTATTCGAAGAGATTATGAACTCCTACGAGGATCTTGCTACTTATCAAGATAAAACATTACGCTTACAAGTGGATCAAAATCTTGTTTATGTAGGAGATAGAGAAAAATTACATCAATTACTTGTTATATTACTTGATAATTCCCTAAAGTATACGAAAGCTGGTGGAACAATTATTCTTTCGTGTACGCAAAGTTCTTCACATATTACACTCCAGGTGGAGGATAATGGAATAGGAATTGCCGAGGAGGATATACCGAAAATATTTGATCGCTTTTATCAGAGTGATCGCGCAAGAACATTGGCAAAGGGAGCCGGACTTGGTCTTTCCATAGCAAAATGGATTGTGGAGAAACATCAAGGGAAAGTAAAAGTATACAGTCAGCTTGGGAAAGGAACACGATTCGAGGTTGTGTTTCCCAAGCATAAAAAAAAATAAACATCTTGTAAGCTGTCGTACATTTTCTGGGAATTGTAGGACAGCTTTTTTATTAGATTGGTCGAAGAGTACAGCAAATGTAGTTCGATAATGGGAAAGATGAAATTGCAAAATAGTGTTATTTTTCCTATAAACAGTCAGCCTTTTTATTTTATGAATGACTAAACGTAAAAATTGTCATATTATGAATAAGGTACATGCCTACGTTCAGAATGTTTTCATGAACTTTCACATACGATTGTGAAAAAACGGCTGTTTCGTATACACTAGAATAGTCTTACATATTAGATGATGGAGGAAATTAGAAATGCAATTCGATCATCAAACGGTAGTAAAATTTCTTGAGGCCATTGTTTTCGTTGGAGCACTATTGGCTTTGTGGTCATCCATTACAAATTTCAGCAGTGTTAAGCGTTTTTTAATAGGACGTCCCATGCGTACGGCAGAATTACATGCACAGCATACAAAATTACTCTGGTTTATTGCACTCCCGATATTATCTGCTGATTTGTATTCATCCGTTTCCTATGGACCGGAATCAGGTATAACGGAGCTTATAAAGTTAGGTCCAGATGCAAGATGGATTATTTTGCCGATAACTATATCGACCGTTGTGTTGCTTGCTATTTTAATTCTTTCTTATATTATGGGGATTTGGGCTTATCCGAACGGTGGCGGTGCCTATGCTATTGCAAAGGATAACTTTAAACCTAGATACGTCGCATTAATTGCATCTAGTTCCTTGCTTATTGATTATGTGCTAACAGTTGCTGTATCTGTATCAGCGGCAATGGAGGCTGTTGCATCTGCATATCCTGTTGTTGCTCCGTATGAGACAATACTAGCTATAAGCTGTGTGTTGTTTCTAGTAGTCGTGAATCTTAGAGGAGTTGCAGAATCTGCCAAGTTATTTGCTTGGCCAACAATAGGTTTTATGATATGTATGCTTATCCTTATTTTCACCGGCTTTTTTGATGAACTCAATCATGGTTTTGTACAGCCTCAAACACCTTCCTTTGGTACGGTGCCGCAAGGATTAACGACATTGCTTATACTAAAGGCATTTAGTTCAGCTTGTTCAGCACTTACTGGAATTGAAACGATTTCAAATGCCGTTCCTGTTTTTCGAGAACCACAGCAGAAGAATGCAATTAAAACGTATATAGCATTGGGAACAGTAACAGCAATAACATTACTAGGATTTTCATATCATTTATATGTTCAAGGTATTTCGCCAAATCCGCAAAATACGATGCTTTCACAATTAACTGGCATTTATTTCGGACATGGTGTTGTGTATCAAATTATTATTTGGTTTACATTTATTGTTCTAATATTGGCTGCAAACTCTACATTTACAGGATTTTCTCAACTTGCTGCGATTGTAGCTGCAGATGGATTTCTTCCTCGAGGCTTGTCAAATCGTGGAGATCGCCTCGGTTATTCTAACGGCATCATTGTTTTAGCTGCGTTAGCATGTATTTTAATTATTACATTTCGTGCTAAAACGAATGCACTTATTCCGCTTTATGCCATCGGAGTATTCTTATCCTTTACGGTTGCTCAATTTGGATTAATGCGGCGATGGAAACGAGTGAAAGGGTCGAATTGGAAAATAAAGTTTGCAATCAATACATTTGGAGGGATACTTACTTCGGTTGTAGCCGCTATTTTTGCATTTACGAAATTTACAGGCGGAGCATGGGTCGTTCTTATTGTTCTTCCAGTAATCATCTTATTTTCGTTAGCAATTCGAAATCATTATGATAACATTGCCGAACAATTGCGTATCGATTTAAACCTTACACATCCAACCGCAAATAAAGTAGTAACCCTTGTTCTTGTATCTGGTGTGCATCAGGTTGTCAACAACACATTGTCCTTTGTTAAGGGACTAGATGTTGACCCAATAGCGGTATATGTAGGATACGACGATGAATCAACGGAAAGAATGGAGAAGAAATGGAAGGATTGGGGTTCTCCTTGTAGACTAGTTGTATTACGGAGTAAATACCGTTCTCTTCTTGAACCATTAATGCGTCTAATACGTGCAATTGAATTAAAAAATGAAGAATCTGTTACTGTTCATGTCGTTATACCGCAATTCATTCCAAGAAAGTGGTGGCATAATTTATTACATAATCAAAGTGCACTTATGCTAAGACTTTGGTTGTTACGTAATAAAGATATTGTCATTACATCAGTTCCTTTCCATCTTCAAAAATAGGAAATTATTACATGTGTATAAAAAGTAAAATGAGTCAAAAAGGAAACTCCTTTTTGACTCATTTTTTATTTTCTTAAGCTAAATTTAAGAAATGTTATTCATACTTATTATGAGGCAAGAATGAATTTTACATAATTGTTGGAATGTACGTTTATGAAATCTTCTATGCTCGGTTAAACTTTACATATAGAGTCTCTTAGCACGCAAGCTGACATGTAATCGACATAAACGAAAGATACAATAAGGTTAAGGAGGGATGCGTTATGAAGAAAGAGGTATTGTCTGGTATTTTCATTACATTGGCTGCTGTAACCATTAGTAGCATAACGGTATGGGCTAGCCAAAATGATGCTACACCGACTTCTTTGCCAAACAATAAGCAAGAAGTGAAAATAAACTCCAATACGCAAGATGTTATGAATAAGGCAAAAGAGCTGGGGATTGCAACAGAAGGCAAAGATGTGCTTTTGTTAGAGAAAGAGACACGGGAAGCCGAAGTGATTAAGGAAGCCAAAAGTCTAGGCATTGATACGAATGGGAAAAATGTAGATAACTTATATATAGAAATATATGAAACAAAAATGAAAAATGAAGCAAAGAGCTTAGGAATAGCAACGGATGGGAAAGAAGTGTCCGAGCTGATGAAAGAAATGAATGATAAAAAGCTAATGCAAGAAGCAAAACAACTCGGAATACCTACAGAAGGCAAGGAGTCATCTGCAGTAGCTGAAGAAGTGTACGGAGCGAAGCTGAAGGAAGAAGCAAAACAGTTAGGAATTCAAACGGATGGAAAATCCCAAGAAGCGATTATCCAGCAAGTTGGCGAAGCAAAAACCGTAAATGAAGCGAAATCGCTTGGAATATCAACGTATGGAAAAGATATTTTCCAGTTGGTTACAGAAGTCAGGGATACAAATACGAAGAAAGTCGCGAACGAACTTCACATTGATAGTAATGGAAAAAGTACGGATGATCTTATAAAAGAAATTACTGCTGTAAATCCTGATAAAGCGAGTACAATTGAATTTTCACCATGGACCTCTACAAATCAAGAAGAATTGTATTATTATTTGTTGCCAGATTCGGAATAATAAAAAATGGCTAGAGCCTATTCAAGGCCACTGAAAAAGTACTATTTTTCAGTGGCCTTATTTATGAATTAGGAATGGAAAAATCTAGCTTGAATTTAACCCGCTCATGGGAAAAAAGCTTGCGAGCGGTAACAAAATGGTCGCACAGATAAGTAACCACCGCACCTGTTTTTCAAAGTTCATGTTTTTTCATGGCCTTGCTTATTCCAGTCATTTTTTTGTTAAATATTATCGAAAATTGCATAACTGTACTGTTTGACTGTACGCTTTTTGGTATGGTAACATTACATAATATAGTAAGATGAGGAGGTGTCTTCATTGGGAATGTGTACCGAATCGGAGAGTTGGCGCAAATTACTCAAGTTTCAAAGCGAACCATTGATTATTATACGAATCTAGGTCTGTTGCAACCATCTCGTTCTGATTCCAATTATCGCTATTTTGATGAAACAGCATGTAACGAGCTCCACTATATTGAACAATATAAAAAGCTTAATATGCCACTTTCGCATATTAAATTGCTGCTTGAACAAAAGCGAAATCCCGTATATGAAGACAGTTCAGTCGGTGAACAATTGGATGAAGCATCATTTCACATTTATCAATTAGAAAAAGAACTATCAGAATTACACTCACTTGTGGACGGACTGCCAGAAAATGAGCGGAATGTCATGATGAAGCATATATCTGGGAAAGCTGTTATGCTTATTAATTCCTTAACATTATTTTTAAGATGAATTTCGGTAGAAAATTAGAATACATTGGACATAAAGAAATGAATGTTTGCTCAACTTGGATGAAGAATAACTGATATATACACAGGAGGTGAACACCTTAGTTCTTCGAACTAAGGGAATTGCTTGGAGATATTTAATTTGGTCATGGTGGCGATATTAATCGCTTTTACAGGCTTCTTCGTGGCTGCCGAATTTGCAATTGTAAAAGTGCGTAGTAGTCGAATTGATCAACTGGTCGCAGAAGGGAAACGAGGGGCGATAGCAGCAAGGAAAATAATCTCTAGTTTGGATGAATATTTATCAGTTTGCCAGCTTGGGATTACCGTCACTTCACTTGGTCTCGGGTGGTTGGGAGAACCAACTGTATATCATTTGCTTGAGCCATTAATGACACAATTGAAACTTGCTGAGGCTGTTGCAGGAACCCTTTCGTTTTTCATCGCGTTTTCATTGATTACATTCCTGCACGTCGTTGTTGGGGAGTTAGCACCAAAAACACTTGCAATTCAAAAAGCGGAACAAGTAAGTCTGCTATTCGCACGACCTTTACTATTCTTTTATTGGGTAGCATATCCCTTCATTTGGCTATTAAATTCTTCTGCCCGCGTTGTGGCAGGAGCATTTGGCCTTAAACCAACCTCTGAACATGAAGTTGCCCACTCAGAGGAAGAGCTTCGTTTAATTCTTTCCGAAAGCTATGAGAGCGGAGAAATCAATCAGACAGAATTTAAATACGTGAACAATATATTTGAGTTTGATAACCGGGTTGCGAAGGAAATTATGGTTCCACGTACAGAGATAGTCGGATTATATATGAATGATCCTGTTGAAGAACATATGGAAATTATTCAAAATGAAAAATACTCTAGATATCCAGTATTTGGTGAGGATAAGGATGATATTATTGGAATGGTTAACGTAAAGGACTTTTTTATTCGTTATATGAATGGGTCCACCGAAGAACTGGCGTCGGTACGTAACTTTATGCGTCCTGTTATTGAAGTAATGGAGACGATTCCGATTCATAATTTGTTATTGCAAATGCAAAAGCAACGAATCCCAATGGCCATTCTCTATGATGAATACGGCGGTACGGCTGGTTTGGTTACTTTAGAGGATATATTAGAAGAAATAGTTGGGGAAATTCGGGATGAATATGATGAAGATGAAAGCCCGCCAATTCAACATATTTCTGACTACCATAAAATTGTAGATGGAAAAGTACTAATTAGTGAAATAAATGATTTATTCGGATTGCGTATGGATGAAGAAGATGTAGATACAATCGGCGGTTGGATTATGATGCGAAAGCATGCTATTCAAGAAGGTCAGCTTGTAGAAGGAGATGGGTATTCATTTAAAGTGCTAGAAAAAGATTCCCATCAAATTAAACGAGTGGAAATACGTAAAATAGAAATAGAAGAGCAAGCGGCAACCGTTTAAAGTTGTTTGCTTGCTCTTTTTTTGCTTTTTGAATATGTAGAACTGGTTTCTAATCAATGTTACTCCATATTTTTTAATACTTTCTCACGTACAGCTTGTATATGAGACATTTTATTGTCCCAACAAGCTTGACTTAAATCGACTGGATATTCCTCTGGATTTAACATTCGTTTGTATTCATCCCAAAGTAGGCTCAGATTACTCGCAGCATAGGCTTGAATGGTTTGAATATCAGGTAGTTCATAAACTGCTTCGCCGTTTATGAAAATATCGGTATGTAAATCCTTTGCTTCAAAGTTTGTTATAAATTTACGCATGTATGTATGCACGGGATGAAACATTTTTAATCGTTTCTCGAATTGCGGGTTTTCTGTTTCAAGCGTAATATAGTCTCCTTCTGCATGACCATTCTCTTTATTTATAATTCGATATACATTCTTTAAGCCGGGTGTAGTTATTTTTTCTGGATTGGACGAAATTTTGATCGTGTCGACCATTTTACCATGTTCATCTTCAATAGATACCATCTTGTAAACAGCTCCAAGAGCGGGTTGGTCAAAGGCTGTAATAAGCTTTGTTCCAATTCCCCAAGCATCTATTTTCGCACCTTGCGATTTTAAATGCATGATTGTATATTCGTCTAAATCGCTGGATGCAACAATTTTCGCATTAGGAAATCCTGCTTGATCTAACATTTTACGAGCTTTTTTTGATAAATAAGCCATATCACCGCTATCTAGTCGAATACCAATAAAGTTAATTGTATCTCCTAGTTCCTTTGCAACGCGAATGGCGTTGGGGACACCTGATTTTAAAGTATCATATGTATCAGCAAGAAATACGCAATCCTTATGTGTGCTTGCATATTTTTTAAAGGCTATATATTCGTCTCGGTAGGCTTGTATAAATGAATGTGCATGGGTGCCAGATACAGGGATGCCAAATAGTTTTCCAGCCCGTACGTTACTTGTTGAAGAAAATCCACCAATATAGGCTGCTCGCGTTCCCCATAGCGCAGCATCAAGCTCTTGTGCACGGCGTGAACCAAATTCCATTAACACATCATTGTCAGCAACTTGCTTCATACGAGAGGCCTTGGTTGCTATTAATGTTTGATAGTTCACAATGTTTAGCAATGGTGTTTCGATAATTTGTGCTTCTGCGAGAGGTGCTTCTACTCGTAAGATGGGTTCATTTCCAAAGACAAGTTCCCCTTCATGCATGGAGCGAATTGTACCCGTAAATTTCATGTCTTTCAAATAGGCTACAAAATCTTTCGCATAGCCTAATTCATTTTGTAAATAGTCAAGATCAGTTTCAGAAAACCGGAAATTTTTAATGTAGTCTATTACTTTTTCAAGACCTGCGAATAGGGCATAGCCATTGCCAAAGGGCATCTTTCGAAAATATATTTCAAATACTGTACGACGTTCGTGTATGCCATCTTCAAAGTACGCTTGTGCCATGTTAATTTGGTATAAATCTGTGTGCAATGCTAAACTGTCATCTTCATATCGTTTCTTCATGTATTTGTCCTCCGTTACAACGTTCTATTAATAGTAGCAGGAATGGGGAGGGGCGAACTTCAACAAAATTAGAAGTTTCTCTCCTAATAAGTATGTGCTATCTGTAACCATACATTCCAGATAGAATATTCATTTTCCTGTTTAAACTTGAAAAACAGTATAAAAAGTGGGAGGATTTTGTTCAAAATGCTTTGATTGTGGGAAATCATGTCCATCATCTTTGTTTTTTTGTATACTAGAATTATAGAGGTGATAAAATGAAGTACCTTCGTTTTCTATGGATTACAATGCTTATTATATTTTTATTAGGTGGTTGTTCTCAGTCTACACAACTGCAGCACACAACTACGAGTAATCCAAAAAGTACAGATAAAATATTGGATGAGATGGAAGGCCCCCCTAATAATGGGCATACATTAGAACGTCATGTTGGAAAAACAGATGAACAGCTAAGACAACGATTGCAGCAGGAAAGTGTATCGGCAGCTAGTACATATTATGATAAGGCTAGTGCAGTAAAGGCTGTAAATGAGGTACTAGCAAAGCATGATCAGGAAATCCAGCAATGGCTGAAAGATGGAAAGCAAGACCGTCTAGTATTAAATACTCATCATACTTTCTCGACTGGGAAGTCAGTGCTTCGCAAAGACATGAAGGTTCATGATAATGTTATGGATACTGTAACGGTTCTTGCCAAAAGTTCTACAAACTCTCGTGGTTATAGTCTATTAACTTCATATCCAAACTTATAATAAGGTGGGATTCCTTTGTATTTACAGTTCAAGTATTTTTTACAGGCGTATTGCACGCTGAGCTTGTATGAAGAGGAAATGTGGAATGTGATTCAAGAATTTAAAAAGCATGAGAGTGATGAAATCAAGGGACAACTGGGTAAAGAATTGCAATCCATTAAGAATGAAGAAGCATGGGATATGGTAGTAGAGTGGATTCAGAAATATGGAAATAGAGAGTTTTCAAATGAAAGAGCGAAAGAGTGGATCTTATTACTTATAAGTGAATTACAAAATAAAAAGGCGTAAGCATTTACGCCTTTTTGTATGTGCTTTTTGAAATACGGCCGTTGGAAATGACTACACCGTTTTGTGTAACGGTTTTAAAGGTGTCCACGTATATTTTATCATTCGTTTCACTTGTAACTTGAGAGGAAACTTGAACACTTTTTCCAGTGGAGGTTCCAAAAATTCGAACAACTGCATCATTGTTTTCAACCATAGCTTGAATGTATATATAGTGTCCAGTATTATTTTTAAATTTAAAGTCTGGACCATAATCAGCAACCGTAGCATCTTGACCGAGTGGCACGTAATGAACAGGAAGAGAATGATTGCTTCTTGAAACAATGGATAAATCTGCTCGTAACACTGCTCCGTATAGTGTGCTACTTACTTGGCAAACACCGCCGCCAGCACTTTGTTCCACTTTTCCATCCACGTAGATTGGTGCAGATTGATAGCCGTGATCCGCATCAGTAATGCCAACACGGTCGTTAAAACTAAATTCTGCGTCTGGTGCAAGAAGTACGCCAGATAATGAATTAGCTGCACGTGAAACATTAAACACTTGACTACCGTCTCTTCCACCCGTAGATGTATGATATTCTCCAATTACAGTTTGGATGCCCATATTCTGCATGTCTTCCGTTGTATGTTCTGGTTTTACGGTAACAATGGGCAGTGCTATATTCGTTGATGCATTTTTAATAGCTTCTGCTGTTAATGTGGGCAGCTGGCTTTTGTCTACCTTCGAACCATCCTTACTTGAAGTAATGGAGATGTTCGTTCCATTAACGGATAATGAAGCATTTTCTGGCTTGGTTAACAGATCATTGTATTTATCTTTTATAAATTCATCGTATTTAGCAGTATCTAAATAGGGCTGCACATGGTATTGTCTGTTTAATCCAACACTTTGTGCTTTTTTCCGTAATTCATAGCGATCAAGTAAAGAGCCTTGCTGTTCTTTAAATAATTGATCTACAATCTCTGTTCCATTGTACCCGACACCTAAGTCCTTCCAACTATACGTGTTAGTTTGGTCATTTAAAGTGTATGTAATCTTTTGTTGATTGTACTGGTCTACTTTTTGGTTAATAATGGTTCGAACTTCGTCCTTTGTTTTTCCATCTAAAGATATACCTTCAAATGTTGTATGAGGCAAAACGTAGGTATCCATCTCTTTGTTTAAAGTAGAAGCATAGCTATATCCATAACCTCCTAATGCAGCGAGGCCAATCCCTCCAGCAACTATGGAACCTATAATGTATTTACGAACTGCCATTTGATTCCCCCCTAACTTGTAGCAACTCTTCTTGCTGAAGAAAAGCTCTTCATTTTGTTTACTAGTATACTATTAAATTTATAAACTGTGTAACAAAAAGATTAAGAATGTTACGTCATTGTAATATTTTATCTTGGACGCATTTATCATATATGTTAATTATAAACGAAAATAATCTAAATTGTTATAAATTTAGATTATTTTGTAAGTACATGTAATAAATTATATTTTTTATGTATGCAAACATAAATAAAAAAGCAGAAACATGCTAAGAATCTGCTTTTTCTAGTTATTATGGAGTGGAATTCTGAATAGAATTATCTCCCATATTTAAATGTGCTCGTAAGATATTTGTAGTATTTCTGAGTTCAGCTTCATTTGGAACGTAGTAATAAATGTCTTGTATATATTGATCTTCGCCCTTAACTTGTAGCTTCTCTATCTGTAATGGGGACGTGACCATATTGTTCGCAATTTTGATCATATCATCAAGTGTTAAATTTGTTTTTACATCACTTCCAATTGCATCCATGATTGTTCCTAGTTTGCCTAGCGTTTCCACCGATTGTGCCTTTTTAGCGATTGCTTCGAACACGATTTGTTGTCTACGCCCTCTCATATAATCACTGTCAATATGCCTTGTTCTTGCTAAGGCTAGAGCCTGTTCACCATTTAAATGATGCTGACCTTTTTGCAGGGTGATCGCATTCGCTTGGTCAAGACTATTTTGTTCTGTCGCATTAACAGGAACCTGTACATCTATACCCCCTAGTGCATCAACAATTTTCGTAAAAGACTTGAAATTGAATTTTACATAATAATCTACCGGAACATTTAAAAAGTGCTCTACCGTTTGAATGGTACTATCAACCCCGCCAAACACATGCGCATGAGCAATTTTATCCTTCTTTTGGCGTGACGAAATATATACATAGCAATCTCGAGGTATACTAAGTAATTTGACGGACTTATCATGTTTATTAATGGTTGCAAGTAAGAGGGCATCCGTTCGAATTGCGTCTCCGTATTCTTTATATCGTTCGTTGCTTTCGTCTACTCCCATAATTAATAGTGAGAGATTCCCTGATAGCGGTTCTACTGCTTTTTCTCTTTGTTCTGATACCGAGCCACGTTCTAGGTCTTTATAGGAATGATCTGTAACGGCCTTTACTTTCATGTATAAATATGAACTGTAACTAACAGTACCTATAAAAAGTAGAGAAATGAAGACAAACAAGAGTATATGGCCTTTTTTTCTACGATGATTATTCGTTCTGTCTTGTTGTATAGTTGCTATTATCATTACCCTCCTTTATTATATTGCTACAAGCTGTATCAAGATGATTATTCTAATGCAGAAAAATATGGAATGGCTGTATAATATAATATAGATTTTACAATTTAGGCTGATTCCAACAATATAGCCGCATAAATTGTGTAAAATAGTGAAATGAAATGCTTATTGAGTAGAATACAGTGTTTTTTTATAGGATAAACAGTTAAAATAAAGATATTCATGAGAGGAAGAAAATGAATTGGAGCTACTTAGAATTCATCATACAGCAATCATTTGTTCTGACTACGCAGTATCCAAGCATTTCTATGTAGATCTACTTGGGTTTTCTGTAATAAAGGAAACATACCGATCAGAGCGCCAGTCGTATAAACTTGATTTAGCAGTAAATGGTGAATACCAAATTGAACTATTTTCGTTTTCAAATCCACCCAAGCGTCCTAGTTTCCCAGAAGCTGCTGGATTACGACATCTTGCATTTGAAGTAAATGATGTCGAAGAGGCAGTAAATGAACTGAATGCGAGAGGAGTAAGTACGGAAGAAATTCGAATTGATTCTATTACCCATAAAAAATTTGTATTTTTTCATGATCCAGATCAACTGCCGTTGGAATTATATGAAGCATAAAGCTTTTTATACGGGAAAGATTTTAAGGGAGTTTGTTTTAACAAAATGAGGAACAATACAGGTACTTAATTTTTTTGAAATACAGGAGGTGACACCTTAGTTTTCGGACTGAGGGTCTTTGTTGGACGGATGGAACTTATTATTTATTGTTTTAATTATTGCAATTGCAGGATTTTTCGTTGCAACTGAGTTTGCAATCGTGAAGGTTCGAACGAGTCGAATTGATCAGCTCGTTGCAGAAAACAAAAAAGGTGCGTTAGCAGCTAAAAAGATTATTTCAAATTTAGATGAATATTTGTCGGCAACGCAGCTGGGAATAACGATTACTTCCCTAGGTCTAGGTTGGTTGGGAGAGCCTACGGTTTACCACTTAATTGAACCGTTACTTGAAAAAGTAAAGGTAGCACCTGCCATATCGAATACCATTGCGTTCGTTATTGCTTTTTCTTTCATAACATTTTTACATGTTGTTGTAGGTGAATTGGCACCGAAAACTTTAGCAATCCAAAAGGCAGAACAAGTGGTATTAGTTTGTGCGAAGCCACTCCTTTACTTTTATAAAATCACATTTCCGTTTATATGGATGTTGAATTCATCAGCTCGTTTTATTGCAGGTTTGTTTGGCCTGAAGCCTGCTTCTGACAATGAAGTTGCGCACTCAGAAGAAGAATTGCGTCTTATCTTGTCAGAAAGCTATGAGAGCGGAGAAATTAATCAAACTGAATTTAAATATGTGAATAATATTTTTGAATTTGATAACAGAATTGCAAAAGAAATTATGGTTCCTCGTACTGAAATTGTTGGTTTATATGCGGAAGAGCCAATGGACGAGCACATTCATACAATTCGAAATGAAAAGTATACGAGATATCCGGTATTTGGAGAAGATAAAGATGAAATTCTAGGTATGGTTAATGTAAAGGATTTTTTTGCTCATTATATTAATGAAGAAGATCAAGCATTTGAATCGATTCAATCCATAATGCGCCCAGTTATAGAAGTTATGGAAACAGTACCTATCCATGATTTGCTAATCCAAATGCAGAAGAAACGAATACCACTAGCAGTTTTATATGATGAATATGGTGGAACAGCTGGGATTGTTACGCTAGAGGATATTTTAGAAGAAATCGTTGGAGAAATTCGCGATGAATACGATGGCGATGAAAAGCCGCCTATTCAGGATGTGAATGATGATTACAAGATATTAGATGGAAAGGTACTCGTAAGCGAAGTAAATGATCTTCTAGGTGTAAATATAGAAGAAGAAGATGTGGATACAATTGGTGGCTGGATTTTAACCCAAGACTCTACTATTGCATTGGGGCAAACATTTCGAGTAGAGGATTGGATATTAAAAGTAACAGAACTAGATTCACATCAAATTAAACGCGTAGAAGCGAAGCGTCTTCATAAAGAAGTACAACTAGAGGTACCATCTTTGTAAAAGCAGGTTATTACCTGCTTTTCGTTTGAATGAATAGAATCCTTTTCATTGAAAAAAAAGAAGCATTTCCTTACAATATGGGATAATACATGAAAAGAGAAGGTGGGAATTTGGATTTATTTGTTACAACAAAAACCCAGCATCATATGATTCAACAAATTGAGCAGCTACTGCCGAAATTTGCAGAGCGTGAGTATACCCTTGATGAGTTAGGTTCCTTTCCATTTCAAAACATAGAAGACCTAAAACATATTGGCTATACGATGCAAACTGTACCCACAGAATTTGGAGGCGGAGGGATTTCCCTTTATGATTTCCTACTATTTCAAGAGAAAATAGCGGAGGGCGATGGTGCAACGGCTTTGTCAATAGGATGGCATATGGCAATTGTACTAGAACTAGCAGAAACCAAGGCTTGGGATCAAGAAATCTTCTTATGGATGTGTGAGAACATTAACAAGGGAGCACTTATAAACCGTGCTGCTTCTGAGCGAGCTACTGGAAGTCCTGCACGCGGAGGAAAACCAACCACCACTGCTAATAAACAAGACGATGTATGGATCATTAACGGGCGTAAAACATTTACTTCTATGTCACCAGTACTTGATTATTTTATTGTTACGGCAACGATTGCAGATACTGATGAAGTTGGTGGCTTTTTAATTCCACGTGGGACTAGCGGATTTTCTATTGAAGAAACATGGGATAGCGTAGCAATGAGAGGTACGGCAAGTCACGACATTGTACTTGACGAGGTAAAAGTACCTCTTTCTTATTTAGTTGAAATAAAAGGAAAAGGCAAGGTAAATGGCTCCCTTCTTCATATACCTGCCTGCTACTTAGGTATTGCAAAAGCAGCCTGTGAGTATGCTATCACATTTGCTAAAACTCATCAAAATAATAGTATACAAGAGCCGATTGCAACTCTTCCTAACGTTACAAGATTGATAGGAGAAATGGAAGTAGAACTCATGCAAGCGCGTCATTTCATGTATAGTGTGGCACAGCAATATGATCGAGGCTATCGTCAAGAGATAAAAGGAGAACTAGCTGCAGTTAAATACGTTGCAACGAATGCAGCCATTGCAGTAGTTGATAAAGCAATGCGAATTGTAGGGGCTAGAAGCTTATCAGCTAAAAATCCATTACATCGTTATTACTTGAATGTAAGAGCAGGCCTACACAATCCACCAATGGATGATATCACCCTATCTCTGCTGGCAAAATTAGCGACAGAGGAATAAGAGCCGAGAGTAGAATTTGATGTCTACTCTTGGCTTTTTTTATTTATTTCGCCAGCACATCTTACTCCATTTCCTTTATTCATAAAATTGTAATAAGATCAGCTTTACATTATACCCATAAGGGTATATGATGAGCTTGTAAAAGATGCTTATACGTGTAAAAAGGGGGCTTTACTATGAAAATTATAATTGTTGGAGGCGTTGCCGGTGGCGCAACTGCAGCTACGCGACTTCGTCGTTTAAATGAGGAAGATGAAATTGTCTTGTTTGAACGCGGGGAATATATATCATTTGCGAATTGTGGATTACCTTATTATATCGGAGATGTGATTCAAGAACGAAAGAAGCTTCTTGTTCAAACCGTAGAAGGATTATCCACACGATATAAGTTAGATATTCGTGTAAATAGTGAGGTAACTGCCATTCATCGAGATCGAAAAACAGTCTCCGTTATTAATAAAGAAAATGGAGAAAGCTATGAAGAGGAATACGATACTCTCATTCTTTCACCAGGATCAAAGCCTATAGTACCACCTATTCCAGGCTTGCAAGAAGCGAAGGCATTGTTTACATTACGTAACATTCCTGATACGGATCGCATAAAGGAATATGTGGATGAACAAAAACCGAAGCGTGCCGTTGTAATTGGCGGAGGCTTTATTGGAATAGAGATGGCTGAAAACTTAAAAAAACGTAATGTAGCTGTAACGATAGTAGAACGAAATAAGCAGGTTATGGGGCCAATCGATTTCGAAATGGCTGCCATTGTTCATAAAGAATTAGAAAAGAATGGTGTAGAGCTTATATTCGAAGACGGAGTAGAAGCATTTCAAAATGAAGGTGCAATCGTTAAGCTGACGAGTGGGAAAGAAATTGAAACAGATATGATTATTCTTGCAATTGGCGTTGTACCTGAAAATGGTCTAGCGAAGGAGGCAGGATTAGAATTAGGACTTCGCGGGGCGATCGTAGTCTCAGATACACTCCAAACATCAGATCCATCTATATACGCAATCGGAGATGCCGTCCAAGTTCGTGATTATGTAAATGGACATGAAACGTTTGTACCGCTTGCTTGGCCAGCAAACCGACAAGGCCGACTAGTTGCTGACTATATCAACGGAAAAAATGTGAAGTACAACGGTACAATGGGGACATCCATTGTGCAAGTATTTGACATAACTGTCGCAGCAACGGGAAATAATGAAAAAACATTACAACGTCTCGAAATTCCGTATGAAGTGGTACATGTACACCCAGCAAACCATGCTACCTATTATCCAGGGGCTGCGCCGCTTTCATTAAAGCTTCTATTCAATAAAGAAACAGGGGCTATTTACGGTGCACAGGTCGTTGGAAAAAAGGGTGCGGATAAACGAATTGATGTAATTGCTACGGCAATCAAAGGAAACCTTACTGTATTTGACTTGACAGATTTAGAAATTGCTTATGCTCCTCCTTTTGCATCTGCAAAAGACCCGGTTAATGTGGCCGGATATGTTGCATCGAATGTTGCAAATGAAGAAGTAAAAACCATACAATGGTATGAAATCGATGAACTAATTAAGCAAGGGAACGTTCTAATTGACGTGCGAAATCCAAATGAAGTTGCCAATGGAAGTATTAAAGGATCTGTGAATATTCCGCTTGATGAACTTCGCGAACGTATGGATGAAATTGATAAAACACACACGGTTTATGTAACCTGTCAAATTGGATTACGTGGATACATTGCAAGTCGATTGTTAGAACAATATGGGTTTACCGTGAAGAACCTAGATGGAGGATATAAAACATATTCAAACGTATTTTGCTAAAAATAGAAGAGTATTTGACTGTTTTATTTCCAAAAGGGAACGCTATTTATTTTGAGTTTTGATACCCTGTATAGTAAAATGGTCACATATGAAAGCATAATGTAGATAATAAAGAAAACATATGGTAGGAGGAAGAAAGATGGCAATTGTACATGCAACTGATGAAACATTTAATAAAGATATAGAAAAGGGATTAGTATTTGTTGACTTTTGGGCACCTTGGTGTGGACCTTGTCGTATGGTTGGTCCCGTACTGGAAGAAATCGATAGTGAAATGGGAGATAAAGTTAAAATTGTTAAAGTAAATGTTGATGAGAATCAAGGAACGGCTGGACGTTTTAGCGTAATGAGCATTCCAACATTAATTTTATTTAAAGATGGGAATCCACTTGGTCAAATCGTAGGATTCCAACCAAAAGAAGCATTAGTTGAGATTTTGAACCAATATATATAAGATAGAAGTAATCTACTCTTTCATCTTAGTTTCTACTTTTACTAAGTAGAAACTAAGATGAAATGTGGGTTAATAGAGATAGAAATTGAGGGGAAACACATGTGTCAAAATCAGTTTGATTACCAAATTTCCGACGATGATGTTCAAATGCTACGTGCTCTCGCACATCCTTTGCGGTTACGTCTCGTTCAAGAGTTGATGAAGAGGGGAACGTGTAACGTATCTAAGTTACAAGAAATTTTAGATATTCCACAGTCTACCGTTTCACAGCATTTAACGAAACTAAAGCAAACCAAGGTTGTACAATATGAACGTAAAGGTCTAGAAGTGTATTATAAAATACATGATGAAAAAATTAACAATGTAATGAATACTTTATTTTCTTAATACGAAAAGAGTGAGTATGTCTACATTGCTTTTAACTCCTTTGACATTTATTGTACCCTGTAATACGATACCTCTAAAGGTATTGGTAAAGGAGAATTCGTTATGGAATACACACAAGAGATGAAAAATCGTCTAAAAAGAATTGAAGGACAAATTCGCGGTATCCTTCGTATGCTAGAAGAAGAACAGGATTGTAAGCAAGTAGTGACACAATTAAGTGCTGCACGTTCAGCTATTGACCGTACAATTGGTGTTGTTGTCGGCTCAAATTTAGAACAATGCTTACGAGGTCAAATGGAAAACGGCGAATATGAAAATCGTAATTTAGTGAAGGAAGCAGTGGAACTGCTTGTGAAAAGTCGCTAATAAAAAAAAGAAGGAGGATTGGCATGAAAACCATTTTACCACAAGAAGTAGAAAGTCAATTGAAAGCAGGTCAGTCCTTAAATATTATCGACGTAAGAGAGGACGAAGAAGTAGCACAAGGAATGATTCCATCTGCAAAACAATATCGTCTAGGTGATCTTCCTGTCACATATACAGAACTAGATCCAAAGAAAGAATATATTGTTGTCTGTCGTTCTGGTAGACGTAGTGCACAGGCATGTGCATTCTTAGAAGAAATGGGATTCTCAGTTACAAATGTTGAAGGCGGAATGTTAGATTGGACTGGGGACGTCGAGTAACGAGAGACGGTGAAAGTTGAGTGGAAAGTAGTACCACAGTATACAGACTGTGGTACTTTTTTGTGTTCAAATAGTAAAATGCAAGCATACATGTTCATAATAGGGAAACCCTAACAGAAGATAAAGGAAAGGAGGGACCATACTTTGCATGTAAATAGAGTGAAACAAATTCTTTCATCACCATCTTCTGTTAAAGTGGAATACAATGGGGTATCTGTTTGGATAACGAATTGTAACGAACAAACGGAAACAGCCCATATATATGATGTGGAAAATCCAAAAGAACAAGTAGAAGTTCCTATACAGGAATTACAGGAAATATAAAAAGGACGAGACGGCTTTTTTTGTCTCGTCCTTTTTGTTATCCCATCACCATTTTCTGTTTTTCTTATGAATAAGGATGTATATAACGGACATACTAATAGGGGAGGTGTAGCTATGGAAACGCATCATTTTTCATATGATAAAAGGCCAGCTTATTTAGTTGGCGGTGAGAATGATATTATCTTGTTATCTGATGAAGAGTACACGAGCATATGGAATGGAAATGTAGCCACACCTAAAGTTGTACATAAAGGCTATTTTTACAGTACGTATGATCAAGGATTGAATAATGGATTGTTTTTTGAAGATACCGCCAACATAATTGCCGAAGTGCGTAATGGACAGGTATATACTGTTAGCAAAAACGAGATGACACCTTTTGCTAGTGAAGGATAAACGAAAAGAGGAAGGGGTAAAACCAGGAATAAGGATTCTTGGTCTTACTCCTTCTTTTTCTGATCTATTGAATAATTCGCAGCAGAAGTTTTTTAAGTAATGGTTTGATTTTCATGCGCAAATCTTTTGCATGATTGGCTATTAGATAATGATAGTTATATATATTTTTCATTAGTTCTTGGGTCTCATCTTTTATCTCACCTTCTTCAATGAAAATCCCAATCACATCGATTCCCTTTTTACGAGCTAACTTTACTGCTTCATGGGTATCAAGTATCCCGTCTTGATGATAATCAAATGCAGATGGTTCGCCGTCAGTGAAAATAAGTAAAAATTTATGTTTTTCTGGTCGTTTTGCTAACTGCTCTGCTATAACTCGTATGATATAGCCATCTCGGTTATCTTCTTCTTCATGAAGTTGCATAATTTCAGGACCATGACCATGAAGAGAGGTTTCATATGAAATGACTTCATGAAGAACATTTGGTTTAAATTCCTTCTTGGCATTCGATGCATCTTCCCAGAATCCGTTGATCGCATGCGGAATCCGTAATGATTGCAGTGCTTCATGAAAAAGGACGACACTTTTCTTCGTTTCTTCCATTTTATTATACATACTGCCCGAACAATCGATAAGTAGACTGAATACTACATCGAGTTCTTTGGATTCATGCCCTTTTTTGAAAAACAGGCGCGGTTGCTTTTCTGTATAAATACGAAGGAACTTTTTTCGTAGTCGACCGTAAAATTTGTCAGCTACTGCATTTTGTTTATTTTCAATCGTTTTTTCAATGGTTTTTTTTAGCTCTTGTACGTCTTTTTTTACAAACATTTGAACCAATGCATACGTTTTTCTTTCCTCTAATAGAGGATGGCGTGCTTGTTTTACCGTATGAATAGCACCTATATTAAATTTGCCGTACTGATGCGTATTTATCAATGTAGGCCTTTTTGCAGACTCATCCTTTATTTCTTCCGGCCCTAAAGTTTGGCTACTCTTCTGTGAATGCCCTTTTACGGAACCAAGTGCTTGGTCCTGATCTTCAGACTCGCGTGCTGTGTTTCCTGTAATATTTGTTTTTGTCCCACGTTCTAATTCAAAACGTATATAATTCTCATGTTCATTGTTTTTATTCTCACGATGCCAAGTCGATAAGGATTCATCTATAGTGTCTTTCTTTTCTTCATCCTCTACTTGCTGCACGTCACAATTTTCTAATTTGTTATGAGATGGTTCGCTTTCGTTGGTGTTGGAAGCCTTTATAGGTGCAAGACCGAAATAGATATTAATCATGTCACTTGGCATATCTTCTTCGAGTCGATAGCGTATGTTTTCGATAATGCGCACTGTATGTTCAGTTGTCTGGGATTGATAGGATTCGTATAACATCGGTTGGATTGCTTCCCAGTAAGGGTTTGGAAAGCTAACATACGAATCGCTCGATAATGTCAGATAACAAAGACAAAATAACATATCAGCTTGAAAATTTCGGATACGGTTGACTTCAAATTGCGATTGAAAATAAGTGCGATATATTTCTGTTCTTCGTTGGAACAGAATCTTTGTGCCAGGACGATTCTGGATTACTTTCTCCTGTACACGAGAATCCTCAAGTAAAACGAACAATTGAGTTAGAAAACTTCGTAGGGGAGAATGTTGGATCTCTGTTGCAAACTCCCGTATTTTCCCCATATTACTGTTGTATTTGTATCCTAGTGCTTTTATATATACTTCACTTTTTAAACCTAGTACACGGTCAGCAGCAGGACGAGAATCCCAGAAGTGACTAATGACAACTGTATGGTCTCGTTCATCATAGTAAGCTTGAAATCCATACTCTAAGGAAGCATTCTGTTCTTTTAAAAGTGCGAACATAAGATTTTCTAATTGTAAGAAGAGGGAAGTGTCGATTTTTTTATCATCAAATACTTGTCTCATTAATTATTCCTCTGCAAAGTAGCTTCTTGCAAGCTCACGAATCGTTTCTTGTTCGGTTTCGTCATTCATTTTGCTTACAATACTACGTTCAATCGCACGTAATGTTGGAATATAGGTACTTAGATCACAGGCATCAATCATACAACGAATGCTTGCAGCTTCCTCACTAATGCGTCCGTCTTTGACAAGAGGGATGAGGTCACTTGAAAATTGAGTGAATTTCTCTAGTATATTTCTATTTGCCTGTTTGGACTCTGTAGCAAGCAACTCTGTTAACATTTCTCCTTGTATGTAGGGTACCTCAATAACAATGAAGCGATTTTTTAATGCTTCGTTTAGTTCACTTGTACCCACATAGCCTTCATTGATGGCAGCAATGACCCGAAATTCTTGATCTGCATTTACAACTTCTTGTGTAAATGGATTTGTGATTTGTCTTCGATAATCTAACGCACCGTGTAACAATGGTAATGTTTCAGGTTTAGCCATATTGATTTCATCTATATATAAAAAATGTCCGCGCTTCATTGCTTTCATTAGAGGGCCATCTACAAATACAACTTCAGCTGTCCCTTCTTTCGCTTTAAGAGTGTTATAACCTAGAATTCCTTCTATATCTAAATCAACGGAGCAGTTAATGCTATGCATGGGTTTTTGAAATAAGTAGGATAACATTTCGGCTAATACTGTTTTTCCACTTCCTGTCGGTCCTTTAAGCAGAATGTTTTTTCCGAGAAGTAATGCTGTAATGGCATCTTCAATAATGCTTGGATCTTGTGCTTTATACATTTTTCTTCCTACAAGGTTATGACTATCACTTTTTGTTTTATTTTGTTCATGAATCGTTAAAAGCTGTGTACGCAATGGTTCATGTAGGTGAATAGATTCTATCATTGTTTTACCACCAATCTATTTAATCATAGTGCCTATATAATACCTTGATTTTCTTTCTAGTGTAAAGAAAGGGAGTTTCTGATTCGCTGTAAAGATGTTCTGTGCCCAATCTCTCCGCACTTATCTTGCATATAGTGAAAAGAAACAATCATGAAGGAAAAGGAGGTGATTTTTGTGCCACACAATCAATATGGTGGATATCATCAAGGTGGACATCATCACCATGGAGGCTATCATCCGTATCCATTTGGGGGCGGATTTGCAGGGGGACTATTAGGAGG
>NZ_JBXKMX010000127.1:0-4481 GCF_056992975.1 Ectobacillus sp.
CCTTGTAAGTTTTCTCCGTGACACGTTAAACACGTATTTTGTTGCATCAGTTTATAGCCATCTGCATTTTTGTCTACTTCTACAGTTTTGATAATGGCACCTTGCTTTTTTGCTGCTGCCCAATTATGATTTGCAACCGATTCATAGGTTAGAAAAACGATGGAACAAAGTGCAAGAAGCATAAATCCTGTCGCTAAAGGACGCTTATGCGGGCGCCTCTCTGTTCCTCGATCAAGAAACGGAGCGAGTAGTAAAGCCCCGCCTGCAATTCCTGGTATAATAAAGGCACCAATCGCCGTATAAGGACCAGATGCATACGAATATTTTAATAGTTGATATAAAAATAAGAAATACCAATCTGGTAACGGTATGTAACTCGCATCTGTTGGATCAGCTGCTCTTTCTAGGGGGGATGGTTCTGCCACTGTTAAGCATAAAAACCCAACTAAAAACACTGCACCTACCATCCATTCTTTTAAAAGAAAGTTAGGCCAAAATGCTTCTGTCTTGCCCGGATATTCAGAATAATCCTTCGGAATGTTTGGCTTTCGAGTAGCTGGCACGCGTGAATCACCTACAAACTTCATGCCTTTGCCGCGATGCATAATCTCCCTCCCTCATGCTTCTCTCTTAAAGTGGACCTGAAATTCCTTGCTTTCGAATAATTAAAAAGTGAGCTCCCATTAGTCCAAGTAATGCACCAGGTAAGAAAAAAACATGAATGGCAAAAAAACGTGTTAATGTTTGTGCCCCGACAATTTCAGAATGACCAGCCAATAGAGTTTTCACATACGGTCCAATTAATGGGGTTTGCTGAGCAATCTGTAAACCTACTTTTGTTGCAAAAAGGGCTTTCATATCCATAGGAAGCAAGTAGCCAGTAAAGCCAAGTCCCATCATTACTCCGAATATGAGTACCCCGACAATCCAGTTTAGTTCACGAGGTTTCTTGTATGCTCCCTGAAAGAATACGCGAAGTGTATGCAAAAACATCATAACAATAACTAAGCTAGCACCCCAATGATGCATACCGCGAACAATTTGTCCATACGCAACTTCATTTTGCAAATAGTAGACGGACTCCCACGCATTTTTTATATCTGGCACATAATACATCGTTAAAAACATACCAGAGAGAATTTGGATGACTGTTACGAAAAAGGTAAGACCGCCAAAACAGTATACGAATGCTGAGAAATGATGAGCAGGATTTACATGTTCTGGTACTTCGTGATCAGCAATATCCCGCCATAAAGGCGTTACATCCAAACGTTCATCAATCCAGTCGTAAATTTTATTAAGCATTTACTTGCCACCTCCATGCGGCTTCGCCTTTCCCAGATACAACGTTCCATCCTTCACCATGGAATCATACACATCTAACGGAGCTAGAGGAGGTGTATTTGGGATATTTATACCACTCTTCTCATAACGACCACCATGACAAGGACAGAAATATTGGTTTGGATGGGCGGTATCTCCGTTCCAGTTTACTGTGCATCCTAAATGTTTGCATACAGGTGATAATGCTACAATGTCTCCGCTTTCATTTTTATATACCCATGCTGACTTAGGCTCGTCTGACTTATACCATGCGTCTACTTGCTTTATTTTAAAATCAAAGCGTTTCGGATCATTGGTAATATCAGAAGTTCTCGCAACCGCAACCATGTCTGTTCCAGCTTCCTGCTTTAAAATAGGGTCTAACGCAGCACGAACCATAGGCATCAACATGCTAGCCGCCATAAATCCACCTACTCCTGTAAGTGTATAGGTAAGAAACTGACGACGTGTAACCTTGCGATCGGATTCACTCATGATCATCCCCCCTACGTAAAAAATTTCATAAAAAAATAGGAAGTAATTCTACTTTACAAAGGACAGCTGTCAGTTAGGTAGTGTAAATTCATATACTTGGATAAAAGGTAAATATCAGAAGGAATGTAGTAGCTCATTCATATAGAGGTTTTTTTGAAGTGAATGGTATAGAGTACATCAGTGGGATTTTATTCCCACTGATGCTAATTTATGTTTATAATTCTTTTAGCTGTGCAGTAAGTTTTTCAAATTCATCCCGATCTTGTCTATCAAGGGCCTCGTCAATTTTCTTAAGCAATTTATCACGAGTAAAGCTAAAAATACTCTCTTCTAAAAATCTTTCCGCAAGTAGTCGATCCTTCTCATTGATTTCTAAACTTTTTGGAAGATACGGATTTTCTTCCAATACTGCAACGTAGTTGGAAGTTTGAAAAGAAAATTTAAAATTCAACTGAATATAAATATCCTCATCCCGGTTAAGTCGTATGTCATGAAACGATTTCTCAGCGTCCGTCGTCATCACATTCTGCTTATAAAAGCAAAATGGTGTTTCCTTAACACAGCTTGTTGACATGACAATACCTCGTGGACAATACTTCGCGTGCTCAACAAAGTGTACCTTCTTCATTAGCTGATCATGACTCATCAAATAATTCAAAATCCAAACACACTCCCGCTGCTTAAGCTGGTAGTTGCCCAAAAACCATTTGACAAAATCCTTCTTCTCATTCACAGAAACAGGGGTATTCATCTCGTATCAACCCTCCTCTGCCTTTCTTTTCTTTTTTACTAACATTCAAGAAGCATGCTCTCGTTTCCTTCTAATCACTGCAAATCCTCTAAATTAAATAAAAGTTCTTCAATATGTGTTTGCGTTCGGTCTAACTCAAGCAACCTTGTAAACACATCCCTCGCCTGCTGTCTCAGCCCTTCTTCTAATAAAAAATGGCCGTATTCTTCTAAGAAGGTAAGATTATCCTTAAAAGAAGTATATGCTTCTTGGTAAGCATTTAATGCATCCGAATACTGTTCTAATTGTTTCTTAGCAAATGCTAAATCCCATAATAATTGGGGATCATCTTCCCCATTTTCATTTGCCGTAACAATAGCAATGACGATATCGTCATATTTTTCTGCATGCTTTAGAATATGAATGTATTTTAATACTGCCTCTAAATGACCAGGATCAAGAGCAAGTGCTTCTAAAAGAGCTGCCTCTGCTTCGTCCATCATACCAAGACTAGCCGCCGCATCTGCTAGTTTTATATGATATCCCACTGAGAAAGAATCGGATTTCAATCCTTCCTTTAGCGTATCATAACTTTCCTGTAACATACCTTCTTCTTCATAACACTCAGCTAAATAAACATGTAAAGATGTATAGTGTGGATCCAGTTCTTTCAGTTCTAAAAATACTGGAATGGCACGCTGATGTAAGCCTGCTTGAAACATCGTAAATGCATAGCCAAAAAGGGTATGAATATCTTTATGCTTCTCTAACCCACTTTCATAATAAGGAAGTGCTTCCTCCCATTGTCCGAGTGAGCTTAACGCTTCTGCAATTCGAAGTGGGATGTGTACATCACCAATTTCATCTTGTTGTTCTACTAATTCTTCATAATATGGCAGTGCCTTAGCAAAATCACCACGACTGCTATAAAATTCACCTAGACCAAATAAAATAATTGGCTCATCCGGCAATTCTTCACGTGCTAACAATAATTTTTGTTCCGCTACTTCATCTAGTCCTTGTGCTTGATATAAATCAGCTAAAAGTAATAAGCCCTGTACATACAAATCATCATCCTGATGTATATCATTTAATATTTCAATAGCTTCATCTTCCCGATCGAAATCAATATATAACTCAGCTTGAAAGAGGATTAATTCACTTTCGTCTGGATAGAGCAAACATAAGTCTTCCATTATAACAAGCGCTTGTTCTAAAAATCCAAGTGTATGATAATAGTGTGCAACTTCGTACTTTTCTTCATCCGTACCCTGCTTTGCAACTTGTTGTAATAATTGTAATCCTTCTTCTGTTTTTCCTTGCTCAATATATTGTACAGCTTCTTGTAACATATTCATTTGTCTTAACTCCTTTTTGGTATACCTCTCTCTATTTTCTCATCGTAGCAAACACAATGCAAATATAGATACATTTATGTACAAGTAATTTTCATTCTCACAAAAAAAGAATCTCCTCCTAACGAGAAGATTCTTTATCATATCATGTTTTTCTTCCAATTTAAATCATAAAGAACGAACTTTTACTTTCGATTCTTTAAGCACTTATTCTAATAAGGATAAAATCGCTTCATTATCTTCTAATTTTTGATAATCCATATGATTCTCCTTACTGCCATACGTTCTTCTATACTTATTTTAAACTTTCCCGCTCTATAAACTCTTGAAGTACATTTATAACCACTTCATCATTTACTGAGACTACTTCGACTGTTCCAATTTCACGAAGTAAGACCATTCGAATGATTCCACTATTAGACTTCTTATCCAACTTCATTTTCTCAACTAAAGGTTCTACTTGTAAATGCTTTGGCATGGTTGGATAGCCGTAGGAAGCAAAGAGACCATCTAATTCACTATAGTTTAAATCCGTTTGATAAATACGTTCACTTAAAAGAATCGCATACCGCATACCA
>NZ_JBXKMX010000128.1:0-10376 GCF_056992975.1 Ectobacillus sp.
AGATGATTGACGAATAGAAAACAACCAATGAAAAAAGCTTATCCTTTCTACATTACAGGAGGTGAGAGAGGAGGCACGAAACAGGTAGTGAATACGCTGATGATACAAATACTCCTTGTAGTTAAAAGCCCCCTCATTTCGCACTTTAGCTGGTTCCTCAAGCTTACCTACGAAGGTACAAATAGTTCCTGGTTGAAGAAATGTCCATGAATCCTTTTCTTCCTTCGAAGAAAAAGTATAGGTCAATCGTAGCATTTCATCTTGCTCCGTTTTCACGAGTAGCGACATAACATCTCCATCTATTTGCGGCGACGCATCCACTTTCCCAATAAACTGAGAAAGGGAAGGAGTGAGATGGGTTACATTTCTCTTTTCAACATCATTCATATACATATAAGTCAAGAAAAAACCAAACATACAAACAATAAACATTCGCCTTTGTAACATAAAAAAAGCAAACATACCATAACTGACAATAGCTACAAAACAAAAAGATGAAAAATGAAAATGAGCAGCACAAATCGCGATAATAACCCCTATTGCAACATACCCCCACTGTCCGTGCAATAGTCATCCATCCTTTTATCAGATTGTTCACTAGAACTCTGCTTACTGTCTATTCTGCATTCTTAGTAAGTTTCTTTGCTTGTTGTAGTAATGCAAACGCTTCTTGTTCATTTCCTACTTCATTAGATTCAAGTAATTGTTTGAGTTGATTAAACTGCTCCACTTGTTCCAAGGATGCAATTGTATATTCCAATGGCACTTTACGTACTTTCACATTTGCTTGTTCATATAATTGGCTTGCATAAGGATGGTTTTTATAATCTTCTGCATAATAGACAGCTGAAATACCACTTTGAATAATCGCCTTACAGCATGGTAAGCAAGGGTAATGAGTTACATATATTTCTGCCCCATCCGTTTTCACACCAAATTTTGCACATTGTAACAAAGCATTCATTTCCGCATGAATCGTTCGCACGCAGTGATTGTCAATAACATAGCAGCCTTCGTCAATGCAATGCACCCCGCCTGTTATGGACCCATTATATCCACCTGCGATAATTCGTTTATCTCGTACAATCGTAGCCCCTACCGTTAATCTTGTACATGTGCTTCGTAATGATAAAACATAACTTTGTGTCATAAAATATTGATCCCAAGAAATTCGCTCCATTTCATTCCCGCCTTATCTTTTTCTTTAAGTTTACCTATTAATCGGAAACATCGTCAATCCATTATGGTACAATAATTTCCTCTTTCATTTTTTCCAGAGATTTTTCACCAATTCCATCAACCTCTAGTAAATCTTCTAATTTCTTAAATGGACCTTTCTGCTCTCTATAACGAATGATACTCTCCGCCTTT
This sequence comes from Ectobacillus sp., assembly GCF_056992975.1. Classification (NCBI taxonomy): domain Bacteria; kingdom Bacillati; phylum Bacillota; class Bacilli; order Caryophanales; family Bacillaceae; genus Ectobacillus; species Ectobacillus sp. The sequence goes on from NZ_JBXKMX010000128.1 coordinate 1,372, forward strand.
GTAGGACCAATACCAACTATGGTTTCAATTTCTTCCTTTGTCGCTAGATTGATTGCTACTTTCTTCTTCCCTTGCTGCTCTTGTGCTACTCCCCCTTGTTCGCCAACATGAGGCACATATAGAAGCATCTGATCTTGTACATATTGAGCTAAGTTTATTTTCTTCACATCTGCATCATTTGAAAATCCACCTGCCTTCTCTATCGCCTTTTTTACACGATCTCCTTGTGACATTTCATAGACACCTTCAGACTTTACCGCTCCTTTAATATCAATGACAATACTTTCTGATTTCACTTCCTCGCTTTTTTTCGTTACTTTTTCTGATTCAATCGATTTAGCGGGCGGTGGTTGTGTCTTAGCACCATTTGTATTCCAATAAAACATACTAAAAAGAACACCAATAACACATAGTAGGATTCCCCACTTTTTTACCTTTTCGATTCTCATGCACTCCTTTTCATTTCATTCATAAAGTAGCGATTCTCTTCATATTGTTTAGGAGAAAACCGTTAGGAAGGAGGGGATGTAATATTGAACATAGGAGTGATAGGAACAGGAAATATGGGTACCCTCTTAGTCGATGCATTTGTGGAAGCTCATGCCGTGAATCCTTCCTGTTTCACAATAATTAATCGTACTGCGACTAAAGCATTTCACTTGAAAGAGAAACATCCTTCCATTCATATTGCAGCGTCTATTAAAGAACTAATTATCCGTAGTGATTTCATTTTAATTTGTGTGAAGCCTCTTGAGATATATCCGATTCTCCATCAACATGCGGATTTATTCACGAAAGAAAAATGTTTAGTTTCCATAACGAGTCCCGTAGATGTAGAACAAATACAATCTGTAGTAGCAGCCAACGTAGCTCGTGTTATCCCCAGTATAACAAACCGAGCATTATCAGGTATTTCACTCTGTACGTTTGGTCATTCCTGCAGTGAGCATTGGCGGACCATTATTTATACACTATTTCAATCGATTTCTACACCTGTTGAAATTGAAGAAGAGGTGACAAGAGTTGCTTCGGACATTGTAAGCTGCGGACCAGCATTCTTTAGCTATTTACTTCAGCAATTTATACACGCTGCGGTGTGTGAAACCAAAATCACACATGAGCAAGCAACAGAACTTGCAAGTGGAATGCTAATCGGGATGGGCACTTTGTTAGAAAAAAATTATTTTTCACTCCCCTCTCTGCAGCAGCAGGTTTGTGTGAAAGGTGGTATTACGGGCGAAGGAATTCAAATTATGGAAAACGAACTAGGGGATATGTTCAATCATCTTTTCCAGCGCACGCAAACAAAATATGAAGAAGATAAGCTTGAAATACAGAAACAATTTAAGAAATCCTAATGTTCATGTTCGACCTATTGTGACCATATCCTTTTCGTGCAAATTAAAGGAAAAGATACAAATGCTGCTTATGTATGGACGTTTTGCATGTACTTTTTTTCTGTTATGAATAAGGCATTTTATAAATTTAAAAAGAAACATAGAAAAAGGAATGAAACCTGTGTGTTTCATTCCCTTGTTAATGATTAATAAAATTATTTCTTTCGAGCAGCAAAAAATATCCGTTCTGTTTGCTCTGTAACAGGGTTCATTTCTAAATCTGTTATGCTCATAATGGAAAAGCCTGCTTCTTCTAGCCAAGTTTTTAAACGGGCAACTTCATATGCTCGTTGCACATGAAACTCTTCAAAGCGAACAAAGGATTCCTCATTCGGTTCTTTTACAAAAAATGTTAATTCATGTTCAATCGAATCTTTCATTTCCCCAGGAAAGCAATTCCAAATGAGAGCAATCTGTTCCTCATTTATCGTAAATGTCTCGTTTTCAAACACATTATGAATCTTATACAAGGAATGCACATCAAACAAAAACAACCCTTCATCTTTTAAGTAATGATGGATACGCTTAAAGGTTTGCTTTACACCTTCTTCATCTGTTACATAATTTAACGAGTCGCAAAATATAGTAATCATATCATACTGCTCAGGCAATTCAAGCTCCCTCATATCTTGCATAAATAAAGGTACCGAGAACTCAGCAAGCTTGTGCTGTGCAATTGTTAGCATTTCTTCTGAAAGATCCACACCTGTTACATTGTATCCCTTTTTTACGAGTGGCAATGCGATATTGCCTGTCCCGCATCCGACATCAAGTAAGCTGTTACCAAAAATAGAAGCCTCTTGCTTTTTTGCTTCTATATACTGGATCCATTTCTCATAGGGAATATCATTCATCAGTTCATCATACAATAAAGCAAATTGTTCGTATCTCATCTCTCTATTTCTTCCAAGATGTCTACACGTGGCACATCGCCCCATAAACGTTCTAAGTTATAATAGCTACGTTCTTCACGATGGAAGATATGAGCCACAACCTCTCCCATATCAACTAATACCCAGCGGCCTTCATCAAACCCTTCCATATGCTTTACTTCATACCCGTTCTCGTACACTTTTTCCTTCATTTCCCGCGCAATAGCTTGAACTTGTTTATCAGAATTCGCTTGGCAAATAACAAAGTAATCTGTAAAAGGAGAGACTCCTTTCATATTTAATGCTACGATATCTTCTGCTTTTTTATCTTCAGCAGCTTTCGCTACCACATTTAATAATTCATGTTCATTCATCCAGTACATTCCTCCTTGAGTATTGCGTTATACGTTGCCACTGTTAATGGATAAATTCTTTGATTCCGCTCCATTAAAAAGAAAATTGTATTTTTCAATGCCTGTAATAACGCTTTGTTTATATCTTCTTTTGCTAGTGTTCGAACTTCTTCAACACCTTCAAACTTTCGTCCTGGTTCAATATAATCAGCCAGCCATATTATTTTGTCAAGCAACGTCATATGTTCATGTCCACTCGTATGGTACGTAATTGCCTGAAGGATAGCGGCATCCGAAATACCTACTTCCTTCGAAACAAGATAAGCCCCAACTGGTGCGTGCCAAAGCTCTTTATTATAGTCCAGTAAATCAGGAGACATATGTTCACGTATAATAATTTCTTCCATTTCATGAATCGGTCTACATTTCGCATAATCGTGAAAAATGGCCGCCATCTCTGCTTTTTTCGGATCTTCCCCATATTGCTCGGCCAATAGGATAGCAGTTTCCATAACACCGACTGTATGAACATATCGTTTCTCATACATCTGTTTACGCACGATTGCTAACGCTTGCTCCCGCTCCATATAATCCATTCCTCTCAATATAAGTTTGCACCTTCTTAGGCACCAAATATTTTGTCGTTCCCCCAGAAGAAAATCGGTCACGAATAAAAGAAGAAGATACAGCAAATTCCGGTATTTCTAGTTCTTTAATATTATAAGGAGTTTGAAGAGAATATCCAGGTCTTGTAACTCCAACAAATTGAATAAGCTCAAGCAATTCATCAATTTTAAACCATTTTGGCAAATACTCTACCATATCTCCGCCAATAATAAAATAAAACTGTTTTTCCGGATAGTTTTTCTTTAATTGTATCACAGTATCATACGTGTAAGATGGTCCTTGCCTTTCTAATTCAATTAGACAAATCGAGAAATGCGGTTCATGGTCAATGGCCAGCTTTAACATTTCCACACGATGCATGGTGCTAGCAACATCCTTTTCCAGCTTATGCGGAGGTATTTTGTTCGGCATGAACCAAATTTCATCCAATTGCAGAGCATGATATGCTTCATTGGCTATGAGAAGATGACCGTTATGCGGTGGGTCGAACGTTCCACCGATAATCCCGATTCTATTCATGGCAATGTAATTTGCTTATGCTCGGTTGATTCTTTGTAAAGTACAATACTGCCACCAATAACTTGGACAAGCTCAGCTTGTGTTGATGTTGCTAATTCTTCTGCAACTTCATGACGATCATATTCACAATTTTGTAAAACACTAATTTTTATCAATTCACGTACTTCCAAAGCTTCCCCAATTTGTTTTACCATATTTTCATTTACGCCACCTTTTCCTACCTGAAAAATAGGTGATAGATGATGAGCCTGTGCGCGTAAAAATCGTTTTTGTTTTCCTGTTAACATGTGTTATCCTCCAAGTTTTGTTATAACGAGTTTTTTCATTCGTTCTACATTCGGCCATGTTCCCGTCCATAATTGAAACGCCAATGCCCCCTGATACACGAACATATCGATTCCATTTTGAACAATGGCTCCAGCCCGTTTCGCTTCTGTTAAAAACATGGTTTCCCTCGGATTGTAAATAATATCAGAAACGATTGCGCCTTCTCGAACTCGTTGAATAGAAAGCGGTGTTTCATCTACATTCGGATACATCCCAACCGAAGTCGTATTTACAATAATATCGTATGTGTGTTGTTGTTGAAATGCTTCTTCCATCGTTACAGCATGACTACATGTATGATACTTACAAGATTTAATTAAGTCTTCCGCACGGGAAACCGTTCGATTTGCAATATCAATTTGCGTGATACCCTTCGATGCAAGCGTAAAGAAAATGGCACGACATGCTCCGCCAGCACCTAGAAGCAGAACCCGTTTATTCATTAATGAATCCGATGCGATTGATTCCAAAGCACGTACATATCCTGCACCATCCGTATTATACCCGACCAGCTTTCCGTTTCGATTTATAACGGTGTTAACTGCGCCAATTTGTTTGGCTAGCTCATCAATGCTATCGAGATGTTCCATGATTGCAACTTTATGGGGAATCGTCACATTGAAACCTGATATTTCCATTGCCCGAAATCCCTTTACCGCATCAAGAAGCTTATCCTCTTCTATTCGGAAAGCATGATAATGAGCATCGATTTGCATGGAAGAAAATGCATCATTGTGCATATCTGGTGATAAAGAATGACCAATTGGATTCCCAATAACACCGTATAATTTCATACTCTACCCCGCCTTTAAATTAAAGATTTCCGTATAGAAGCACTAACACCCTTCGGAACATGAATCGCAATTTTTGCCCCAGGTTCATTGATTGTAATCCAACCTAATCCCGAAATGACAACATCCATTTTCGGCTCATGAATAACAAATTCATGTCTTACTAGCTCTGGAAAAGTAGCAACCTCTTCTGGCATTGGTGGACTCAGAAGCTCCCCTAGATGCTTTGCATATAAATCATCTGCATTTTCAAGCTTCGTGCGATGTATGTTGACTGCATTTGATATATAGCAAACAAAGGAACGTCTTCCTCCGCTCAAATAATCAAATCGAGCCATGCCGCCAAAGTATAATGTTTGTTGTTCATTCACTTGAAAAATCTTTGCTTTCACTTCTTTCGAAGGCGTAATCATTTTTAAACTCTTTTTGTTCACATAATGTGCCATTTGGTGATGATTAATAATTCCTGGTGTATCGTATAGTGACGATGTTTCATCTAAGGGAATGTCGATTAGATCAAGAGTTGTTCCTGGAAAATGAGAGGTTGTTATGACATTTTCCTTTACATCTCCAAAATCTTTTATCATACGATTGATAAAGGTTGATTTACCAACATTTGTACATCCTACTACATATACATCTCTTCCTACGCGATACGTCTCAATAGCTTGTGCTAATTCATCTACACCATTTCCCGTTTCCGCACTAATTGCAAACACATCTACCGGTTTTAATCCCAGTTGCTTCGCACTATATTTCATCCAATGAATAAGCTTCTGACGTTTTACTGATTTAGGAAGTAAATCTACTTTATTTCCAACTAAAAGCACGGGATTGTTACCTACAAATCGTTGCAGGCCTGGCAACCAACTCCCGTTAAAATCGAAAATATCTACAATTTTTATGACAAGTGCATTACTCTCCCCAATTCCATGTAAAATGCGAAGAAAATCATCATCTGTTAGCGAAACATCCTGTATTTCATTGTAATGCTTTAGACGAAAGCAACGCATACAAACTACATTTTCTTTTTCTAAAGAAGAAGGAGGTGCATACCCAATTTCTTCAGGATGTTCTGTTTGAATAACTGCACCACAGCCTATACATTTTAATACTTCTTCCAATCACAATTCCTCCCACTCAATATAACCTTGTCGTTTTAAACGATTCAATATCCGTTTCTCAATCACTCGATTAAATCGAGTAGACCAACCATCTGAATTCGCAACGGGAACGACGAGAATTGTATATAGCTTCAGTCGATTTCCACCGAGTATATCTGTTAGCAGTTGATCACCTATCACAACCACTTCATCTGGTTTTATATCCATCTTTCGCAGCGCACGTTGAAATGCCGTTAATAAAGGTTTTCGTGCCCGATGAATGAATGGAAGCTGTAGCGGATCTGAAAATAATTTCACGCGTTCTTCTTTATTATTAGAAATAATTGTTACCTTAATGTCATTGTCACGCATACTAGTTAACCACTCGATAAGCTTCGGCGTTGCATTTGGACGATTCCACTCAATTAATGTGTTATCTAAATCTGTAATAATCCCTTTCACACCACGTTGCTTTAATTTTTCTGGTGAAATTTCATAAACATCCTTTACAAATTCGTTTGGTAAAAATAATTTTAACATGGTACCACCTCTTCTATGAGAAATTAGGATGCAGTAATGCTATCCATGTTTCCCAGTGCATGACGAAATTCGTCATGTCCTCCACTTTCTTATCCTATATGTATGATCGCAAGTACTGCGGATTTATAACCAAACTACGGATAGAACTAGAAAAATAAGGAAATGTTTCGACAGCATTTTTTTCATCACTACTTGTGGATAACATTGTACACATTTTCCACCCCTACCAAATAACAGGAAAACCGTGTTACACACATTTACTTAACAGGTTATCCACGCAGACATGTGGATAACCAAACATTTGTACTAAAAGGAATTTTTTGGTACATTCATATCAGAACAAATCATAATTCCTTACTTGGAGGTGAGTTGCCTACGTGGCAGGAAGTATGGAAAAACTTTCAGACGAGTTGCTGACTGAGTCTTATTATAAAGCAAAAGAATTAAATTTAAATCCTGAGTTTATTCTCCTTATGAAACAAGAAATGCTTCGTCGATCATTAAAGGACAAGCAGCAACAATCCTATTTAACCCATATATAAATCCGCTGGTACTAAGTAACTACACTCTACTATACAAAGGAACATCTTTCTTTCTACCACAAATACATGTTCTTTACAACCTTTTCCTACAATACCTGTGCAATTATCTGTCCTACAACTACAGCTTGTCCTTTCTGAATAGAGGAAGTAGCGTTTACCATCCCCTCTTCAAAAAGAAGGACGACGGTAGAACCAAAAGTAAAGTAGGCCATTTCTTCGCCTTTTCGCAGAAAATCATGTTCATGCAACAGTTCAATGCTATTTACAAACATTGCACCGACTTTCACAATGGCAGCCTGCTTTCCTTCACAACTTATTTCAGTTATCATACGATAATTTTTACTTAACGGTTCTTTCCCATACTTCATACCTAGTCGATTCACCGGATACGATTTTTTCCCTAATGAATAGCGTTCTAGCACTTGACCAGATAGAGGACTATGAATGCGATGATAATGGCTCGGACTTAAATAGAGCACAAAAAACGTTCCATCCTTGTAACGTTGTGCTCTTTCTTCATTTCCTAGCATCTCCCTAACAGAGTAATGCTTGCCTTTAATAATAAAGTCTCTATCTTTTGTTATGCGACCATAGTCTTCCAGCACCCCATCTACAGGACTAATAATAGTAGTAGGAGAGGAATCAATTTGTCGCATGCCATCCTTTAAGCGTCTTGTAAATAATTCATGTAATGTTCCATAGCTGCGCAAATCCTTTTCCATTTCCTCTTGATTAATATGGTACGTACGCGCATATGATGGAATCACAAAAGAACTCAAACTGGACTGTGAAAACTTTCTTAACACATATGAAGTAAACCGACCATTTGTCAATTCAATGAACAATCGATACAAAGCTTGCAACAATGATCTATCCTCCTAATCTAACATTCATAAATGGAGGTGACCCTACGGGAGTCACCTCATCAAATATATTCTTTACACAAAAATGCTGAATACTTATTATTATATTCGAAAACACACTTTAACTCCATAACGAGATGCAATCTTACAGCTCGCTTCCAAACAAATGCCCCGCTATTATCCTTCACGTCTGCCCTTTCTTTCTTTTTCGGAACGAACAAATTCATGAAACATCTTCATTAACGCGCGCTTCTCAATTCTAGAGACATAGCTACGTGATATTCCTAATGCCTTAGCAATTTCGCGTTGCGTTTTTTCTTTATCCATGCCAAGCCCGAAGCGATTTACAATTACTTCTTTTTCCCGTTCATCTAGTATATCAATAAACTCACGTATCTTTTCAAGCTCCATACTCAGCTGAATCGTATCGATTACATCGTCTGACTCCGATTTTAATATGTCAATTAATGAAATTTCATTTCCTTCCTTATCCTGCCCAATTGGATCATGTAAAGAAACATCCTTCTTTGTCTTCTTTAACGCGCGTAAATGCATTAAAATTTCATTTTCAATACACCTGGCAGCATAAGTTGCTAGCTTTGTTCCTTTACTTTGAGAATAACTTTCAATTCCTTTAATTAAGCCAATTGTCCCAATTGAAATTAAATCCTCTGCATCTTCACCTGTGTTTTCAAATTTCTTGACGATGTGAACGTGAAGCAATAACGTCAAGTGGACCTTTTATCGCAATCTGAATTACGTCCGATGTGGAATCAATCCGAATATCATCAATAAGTAGGTCGACGAGCTTTTGTTTTTCTTCAAACGTAAACAGGTTATCCTGAAACAAGCTCTTTATTCCGCTCATAATGTCTGCTATATCAGCCTTTGTTAAAGTAGCTTTCTGACGTTCCAAATCCATTTTCATCTCGGCAATTCGTAATTTTAACTCATTGGCTTCCTGATTCACTTTTTTCATATCTTTAAGCATTTCTTCTTCTGTAATTACTTCCTTCACATACATACTTTTAATACGTTCACGCGAATTCAATTTCTGGTGTAATTGCTTTT
>NZ_JBXKMX010000129.1:0-4896 GCF_056992975.1 Ectobacillus sp.
ATAAGCTGTTTCTTTTGTTTGAAGATAAAGAGAAACAGGATTTTTCGTTGCTGTATGGTGAGTTTCAAGCTGATGTGAAGAGGCTTGCACGTGTCCTATTGGATTTTGGAGTACGTAAAGGTGATACAGTAACCTTGCATTTGCCTAATGGTATCGAATTTATGACAGCGTGGTTTGCATTAGCTGAAATTGGAGCAGTTATGGTTCCAACGAATATTCTATCAACTGAAAGTGAAATGCAATTTATTCTAGAACACTCTGAGTCTGTTCTACTCATAACGGAAGAAACATATTTGGAGAAATTTAAGCCTATCCGCAATCATGTCCCTAAGCTTCGTAATATTTTACTTGCTAGGTATAAAGGGAGAGATGAGTTGAACAGAAGTTTATCTTATTTGATGGAGCATGCATCAACAACCTTACCTGATGTACCTTTATTTGCAGAAGATGTAGCGGCAATGCTATATACATCTGGAACAACATCGAGACCAAAAGGGGTTTTAATTACGCATGCTAATTACTTGTTTGCAGGCGAAGTGATGTCCAAGTCTATTCGACTTACACCAGAAGATCGTCAGTTTATTGTTTTACCACTATTTCATGGGAATGCCCAGTATTATTCCGTTATGTCTGCTTTAATGGTTGGAGCAAGTGTTGCGATAACGGAGAAGTTTAGTGCTAGTAATTATTTCAAACAAGCAAAACGGTTGGGATGTACAGTAGGCTCGCTTTTTGCAGCACCGATTCGAATGATTCTAGCAAAGGAGTATGATCCATCTGATCGTGACAACTCGTTACGAATGATTTGGTTTGCCCAAACGATAACGAATGAACAGTTAGATGAGTTTGAAACCAATTACGACACGAAATTACTACAATTGTATGGAATGACTGAAACAGTTGGGACACCATTAATGAATCCGTTAGATGGCATTCGAAATAATATGTCAATTGGTAAACCGACGCTTGGCTATGAAGTAAAGGTAGTCGATGAAGACGGAAATGAATGTGCGCAAGGAGAGATAGGACAAATTATTGTGAAGGGTATTCCTGGGCGTACGTTGATGAAAGGTTATTTTAAAAATGAGAGTGCGACAGAAGATGCATTGCAGGATGGGTGGTTGTACACAGGAGATAATGCGAGAGTAAATGAAAGCGGTTACTTTTTCTTTGCTGATCGCGTGAAAGATATGATTAAGCGTGCCGGTGAAAATGTAGCAGCAAGTGAAGTGGAGAAAGTCATTTGCGAGCATCCTTGTGTATACGAATGTGCGATTATTGGAATTCCAGATGAAGTGCGAGATGAAACGATGAAAGCATATGTGATAGTACGGGATGGTCAAGTGGTGACGGAAGAGGAAATCATTGTGTATTGCAGGCACCGCCTAGCCAAATTTAAAGTGCCTGCGTTTGTCGAATTTGTTCCTGATCTTCCACGTACATCCGTTGGGAAAATTCAAAAACACGTTTTGCGAAAATGGCATGAGGAGGGAGAAAAGATAAATGAGTAAGAAAATCAATCACATCGCGGTTATCGTGGATGATATAGAAAAGGCACTCCTTCCTTATGAAAAGCTACTGGGCCTTATTCCAACAGAAATTGAATATGTTGCATCATACAATGTACAAATTGCTTTTCTTCCAATTGGAGACACGCAAATTGAACTGGTGCAACCACTAGGAGAAGAAGGTGAACTCGTCGATTTCTTGCGAGAGACAGGCGGAGGTCTTCATCATATTGCATTGGAAGTGGACGATATTCAAGAAACAATTACGAATATGCAAAAGGAAGGGATTCCGATGAAGGATACGGTTCCGCGTCCCGGTGCTCATGGCTCTACTGTAGCATTTGCTAAGAATGATGGATTTAATGGGGTGACGATTGAATTCGTACAACCAAAAATAAATGAGTAGGGGGAAGAACAATGGTGCTTGCATCAGTTATTGGGGTTGGAAGTACGAAATATGGTGTTCTCTCAGAAAGCTTTGCTGAACTCGTACAAGAAGCTGCAAGTAAGGCATTAGCTGATGCCAACATGGGACCGGACGAAATTGATGCTTTGTATCTTGGAAATTTTGCTGGTGATCAATTTTTTAATCAAAATCATCTTGCGTCATATGTAAATTCTGTAATAGGGCTGAAAGGAGTTCCGGCAACAAGGGTGGAAGCCGCATGTGCTTCTGGTGGATTAGCGATTCGGGAAGCCATTTTGGCAATCAAAAGTGGTCTGCATAAACGTGTACTTGTGGTAGGTGCAGAAAAAATGACTTCTCTCCCTACTGCGGGTGTAACAGGGGTTCTTGCACAGGCTAGTAATATGGAACTGGAAGGAAAGGCTGGTTTAACCTTTCCGGGTGTTTTTGCTCTAGTAGCACAGCGCCATATGTATCAATATGGTACGACAAAGGAGCATCTCGCTGCTGTAGCAGTGAAAAATCATGATCATGCCTTATTGAATCCGAATGCTCATATGCACAAAAAAATTAGTTTGGCAGATGTATGTGCGAGCCAAACGATGATAGCTGAGCCGTTTAGTATTTTTGATTGTTCCCTTATTTCTGATGGTGCATCAGCAATGGTGCTTACTGCTCCTGATCTTGCTAAGACATACCGAAAAGATGTAATTGATATTGTGGGATCAGGTCAGGCAACAGGTTCATTTGAAATTTTTACAAATGATGATATGACATTTTTTTCGGCTTCTAGGCTTGCTGCTTCCAGGGCCTATGAAATGGCAGGTATACAGCCATCTGACGTCGATTTTGCTGAAGTTCATGATTGCTTCACGATTGCCGAAATTATTGCTACAGAGGACCTAGGATTTTTTGCGCCAGGTGAAGGAGGAAAGGCTGCTTTAGAGGGACGTACTCGCCTGAACGGGGAATTACCAATTAATTCTAGCGGTGGTCTGAAAGCAAAAGGTCATCCAGTTGGTGCAACAGGAGTCGGGCAAGGCGTAGAGATTGTGTATCAGCTAAGGGGACAAGCTGGAAAACGTCAGATTGAAAACGGAACAATCGGATTAACACACAATTTAGGTGGATCTGGCGGTACATGTGCCGTTCATATTTACCGTAGGAGGTAAACATGATGATAGATGTGTATCAGTGTAAGGAATGTGATCATCTTGCTGCGCAGACCTATGAATTTTGTCCGAAGTGTCGAAGTAAGCATAGTTATCTGCCAATTAGAGTAGAAGGGAAAGGAACTGTGTTCTCATATACTACGATTCATGTTGGCGATTTGAAATTGAAGGATGAAACGCCATATACGGTGGTGGTTGTAGAGTGTGAAGAAGGTTTGCGGTTAATTGGTAGAATGCAAACATTACAGTCTAGTGAAGTAGTAATAGGGTCAAAAGTAGAGTTAAGCGAATGGAGAGAAGGGACACCTGTTTTTCAAATTATAAAATAAGGGGGTAACAGGTATGGAGCAACAAAAACTAGTAAATGAGTTTGAAACTTCTGGATACGAGAATGATCGAGGGATTTTGAACAAATTTAGAGACTTTGCGCTAGCAACAAGTAATTGGACGCAAAAATGGGTTCCGGATGCTTGGATTATTGCGATTATTCTTTCCCTTATTATCTTTGGAATGGCACTCTCATTTGGAAACGCTTCTCCCAATCAGGCTGTACAAGTTTGGGGAAAGGGACTTTGGGTTTTGCTTCCGCTCATGGCTCAATTTAGTTTTGCAATTATCGTAGCATATGTTTGTGCTACCGCACCTGCTACGAAAACGGCGCTGAACTGGCTTGGTTCTCGGACAAATCCCAATAAACCATGGCAGGCAACTTTACTTGTAGCAATCGTCTCTTTAATGACAGGATTTGTGAACTGGGCGTTAACCATCGTTGTCTCTGCAACGCTTGTTCCGTTTGTGGCAAAGCATAATCCGAAATCTGATATCCGGATGCTAGTAGCAGCAGCGTATGTTGGAATTGCAACGTTGTGGCACGCAGGTCTTTCGGGATCAGCAACTTTACTTGTAGCGACACCTGATAATTTCTTATTAAAAGATAAAATTTTAACGGAGATTATTCCTGTATCTCGTACGATTTTTTCTTCATTTAATATTATCCTTGTCTTTATTACTATTATTTCTACGGCATTGATATTAACATTATTGACACCGAAAAAAGCAGGAACAGGAATGGATAAAGAAGTTCTTGATTCAATTACACAAGAAAATAAAATGGAACGACCCGCTCATTTAAGCCCAGCAGATCGTCTTGCATGGTGGCCTGGTTGGAATATTATTGTTGGGATTGCTTGTCTGTATTTGCTAGTTCAGACGTTTACATCAAAGGGGATTGCTGGTTGGAGTATAGACACGTATAATCTGTTGTTTCTTACACTTGCCCTATTTCTAACATGGCGTCCAATCGTATTTTTAGAGAGTTGTAAAAAAGGAGTGCAAGGTGCATGGGGAATTTTAATCCAATTTCCGCTTTACGGAGGAATTTTTGGACTGATTTCCTATACAAATTTAGGTCATGTGCTAACGACTTTCTTCATTTCTATTTCGAATCCCCACACTTTTTTACCAATTGTATATTGGTATTCTGGGGTGCTTGGATATTTTGTACCTTCAGGTGGATCAAAGTGGATTATCGAAGCACCGTATCTGTTAAAGGCAGCGAAGGAATTGGGTATTAGCCCGGCAAGTACGACCATTGCATACGGATGGGGAGATATGATGTCTCATCTTATTCAGCCATTTTGGGCGATTGCCTTGCTTGACATTACGAAAATAAAATTTGGACAAATTGCTGGCTTTTGTACAATGTTGTTGCTTGTTTATATTGTAATTACGAGTATTGCGATGTTTGTCATGCCTTTAAATCTATAACCATAGTTATTATGATGAAGGGGGTAGCTGTTCTTACAGTTAC
>NZ_JBXKMX010000130.1:0-3488 GCF_056992975.1 Ectobacillus sp.
CGGGATCTTAGTTCATTATTTGGCGCATGCAAGGAGATTGCCAAATTTACCGGCAACTGAGTATCTGTAAATTCATAAATTTTGCTGGCAAGGCCACTGGTTGATACCGTGATATGTCTCGCAGCTATGGCGAGTCCTTTATAGTCCGTAACTACCTTTAGGAAATCCACTAGATTTTCAAAATTATCAAATGGCTCACCGATCCCCATTACGACAATGTGACTTACGTTTTCTCCTTGTCCCATCTGATCGAGAAGAAGTTGCACGTTCATAATCTGTTCGACAATTTCTCCGCTCGTAAGGTCGCGGTTTTTCGCCAATAGGCCGCTTGCACAAAAACTGCAGCCAATATTACAGCCTACTTGTGTTGTAACACAAACTGATAAGCCATATTTATGTCGCATCAAAACGGTTTCAATCAAGTGACCATCAGGTAATTTAAATAGAAACTTTATTGTTCCGTCCGAGGATTCTTGCTTGATATGCTGGCTCAAAGTTTGAATGACAAAGTTATCTGCCAGTAATTGAACACATTCCTGATTCACGTCTAGCATCTCGGAGAAATCGGTTACCCGCTTTCTATAAAGCCAATCCCAGACCTGTGATGCCCTATATTTTGTATGACCATGCTCTTTGAGCCATTCAGTCAATTGATTAAATGTTAATCCATAAATAGACCCTTTATTCATAAGTTACCTCCTAGAAAATACGTATACTAAGCAAGGAGCTTACCTAAAATGGTTTTGTAAATCCTCCATTATTTATGATACGGTTCACCATGCTTACTATTAAACTGTTTAATAAATATAACATACAATCCCATCCTTAACATAAAGAAGGGGCACTATTCTCGCTGCAGAATTGCGCCCAATTGAGGGATCATGACTAGGATTGCTGCCTTTTGTTTATTGAACGAGTAGAGATTTCAATAACTATCTTTTAACGAATCCCTACTTCGTCCCATCCGCTATACATCTGTAACACCTTACATTTCACTTTTCCTGAAGGAATGAATAAAATAGTTTCCTCGCCAATTTTTAAACCTATCAACTTCATCGCAACCGGTGTATCATAGAAAAGTTTGTTTTCTTCTATATTCGATTCACCGTACCCTACGATTTCATATATTTCTTCTTCCGTAAAATCTGTATACGCAAACGAACACTTAACGATAGAGCCAATATCAACTGTTTCCGTATTACGCTCATCAAACTGAATATACTCAGCTGTTGTATACGTATGTTGAATTTCGTGAATGCGTCTTTCTAGTAAGTATTCATCTTGTTCTAATTTATGAAAATTAGGATTGGCTAACTTATCATCGCCACAAGCATGATAGGCAATATTTTTATCAATACGTACTTGCTTTAATTCTTGTTCAAGACTGGCTATTTGTTGAAAAATCAACTGTTTTCCCGTAGGTGTGATTTTAACTGGCATAAGACTCTCCTCAATAGTACATGTTCATTTTTAACAATCATACAATAAAATACGATTGCTAGTTGCCGAATTTGGCTCTAACAGAAAATTTTTTGAACGTATTTATCTTTTTGGCTTCTATATAATAGATACCATTTTGTTGAAATCTTAAAACGACTACACCAGTACAAGTATGCGTATTATGTTATAGCTTAATGACTATTGTGATGGATGAACTAAATTTATTACATATTATGTATGTCAGATAAAAAAACACCAAACTATAGTAGAGGAAGGGATTTTAATAAATGAATAAGTATAGGAGGGTACAATGAATAAAAAAGTATTAATAGTTGGCGGAGTTGCAGGTGGTGCTTCCGCTGCTGCAAGGCTTAGAAGACTTGATGAGAAAGCTGAAATCATAATGTTTGAAAGAGACGAACACATTTCCTTCGCAAACTGCGGACTTCCTTATTACATTGGGGAAGTTATAAAGGACAGAGATAAACTTTTAGTACAAACTCCTGATGCGATGAAAGCCAGATTTAATATTGATGTTAGAATTTTTAGTGAGGTTACACATGTTGATACAAAGAATAAGAAAGTGACAGTTCGAAGCAAAAATAAGGGAACGTATGAAGAAAGCTATGATTATGTAATCCTTTCCCCTGGAACGAAAGCGTTAAAACCTCCCATTCCTGGTATTGATCATGATACCATTTTTACCTTAAGAAATATTGCCGATACGGATGCTATAAAGGCTTATGTTGATAAGAATGAAACAAAATCTGCCATAGTAATTGGTGGTGGGTACATTGGGGTAGAGATGGCTGAAAATCTAAAAGAAAGGGGACTTGAAGTGGTGCTTTGCGAGGCTGCTCCTCATATCCTTGCCCCTTTTGATTCAGATATGGTTGTGATGGCTGAGAAAGAACTAACTGACCATGGAATCAAACTGTTCCTTCATGATGGTGTAAAAGCCTTTAATGAGTCAGGAAAACAAATACAAGTGGTATTAAATAGTGATACAAAACTTCATGCAGATATAGCAATATTAGCAATAGGAGTTGCCCCTGATACTGCTTTTTTAAACGATTCAGGTTTGGAACTTGGACCAAGGGGGCATATTATCGTCAATGAAAACATGCAAACAAACATCGATGGGGTATACGCTGTAGGAGACGCCATACAAGTAATGGACTTTATAACTAAGAGAGAAACAGCGATTCCACTTGCTGGTCCTGCCAATAAACAAGGAAGAATAGCAGCCGATAATATTTGCGCCATCCATTCAACCTATAAGGGAACACAAGGTACATCTATTATTAAAGTTTTTAATATAGTTGCGGCAAGCACAGGAGCTAATGAACGAACACTACAAAGATTTACAATTCCTTACAAGGTTATTTATGTTCATCCCGTGTCTCATGCTTCCTATTACCCTGATGCAAGACCTATGGCGCTAAAACTTATCTTTAATGAGGAAGGAAAGATTTTAGGCGCACAAGGTATAGGGTACGAAGGAGTAGATAAAAGAATAGATGTTATTGCTACAACGATAAGATTAGGCGGAACGGTTGAAGATTTAACAGAACTAGAACTTTGTTATGCTCCCCCATTTTCATCTGCTAAAGATCCTGTAAATATGGCTGGTTTTGTAGCTCAAAACGTTTTAGCAAAAAGATCCCATATGGTCGCTTGGAAAGACATAGCTAAACATGACAAGGACGACTATACGCTCATCGATGTGAGAACCGAAGAAGAATTTAAAAGCGGTCACATAGATGGGGCAGTTAATATACCTGTAGATAGTCTGAGAGCCAGAATACATGAGTTAGATCAAAATAAAACTATTATTGAGTATTGTCAAGTCGGTATAAGAGGGTATATAGCCGATCGCATATTATCTCAAAATGGCTTTCGTGTCCTAAATGTAACTGGGGGGTATAAAACTTCATCTATTCTTTCTTTTAATCCTAAAATAGTAAGTAAAAGTGATGAAATGAATCTTGAAGAATATACCAAAGATATAACCATGGATCCTGATACACAAACTATAAAGAAAAGGT
>NZ_JBXKMX010000131.1:0-4285 GCF_056992975.1 Ectobacillus sp.
GGCATGTTTATGGTTTGGGGGGTAAGTCGTACATCTATTTCCTGCTGATTTGCTGCAAATACTTTACTCGTTGGATTGGATATGCATACAAGTAATACATAAGCGAGTAATCCGAGCCAGAATACACGTGATCGCATAGCAATCCCTCACTTACAATCATATATTTACAAAAAGGTAGTGTACGTACCATATTTGTATTTTTATTTATTAGAATCTCCAGGTTCTTGCGTTGCGTTAAATGTCCAATTGAGGTTTAATTGGTCACCTTGAAATACATTTTGATCCTGCTGATTGTCAACAAATTCGAATTCTACGAATATCGTATCATCTGTATTCGGTGCCAATCCTTTTCCTTCATAATCAACAATACCTTTAGCAATTAAATCCGTTACTTGTCCATTTTCAGTAGCCTTCTTTAACTCTGAAAGAGTCGTTTCCCAAATAGGTGTAGTGTTTTTATCAAGATTCCATAGAAATTTCACTTTAATATGATCACCAAAATCTTGTTCACCGTTATCCCCTTTTGCATCTACCACATTGTAGTTCGTTAGCAAGTGAATATTTTGAATTGGTAATGTACCTTTATTAATGAGTTGAAATCCGCGATCCACAACATCACCTGGCTTAAGCTGATCTAAATTCACAATTACTTGCGGATCAACAGATAAGTCAAGCGTACCTGCAGCAAATGTATTTTGAGTTACTTCTTTGTCACTAAAGTATGCAACCGTGCCGCCCCCAATTAAAGATAGTCCCAGTGCCGCAGCAGTAATACCCATTACAAGCTTTTTTTTCATACCCATTTTCGTTTTCCCCCTATTAATGGTTTTTTATTTAACACAAAAAGACTTACGTAGAATGACCTTCATCTGAATGATTGGCTGAAGCATTTATGCTGCGAATCCCTCCTATAATTGATATAGAAGCATACAACAACAAAGCAATTCCTGAAGAGATTAGAAAAAGAGCAGAACCCACCTTTGAGCTAGCAAAGCTCGCAACATACCCAACATACGGTATAGTGAACCCGGTATATTTCCCTATAATATTTTGAGGCAAAACAATTCCTTCATCAGCGGCATGATTCGCATCACCTTTTGTTTTGTATACAGCTTGTCCATTTGCTTCAGTTGTTTCTACAATGCGATGCGTAACAAGCGGACCGTTCTTCAATTTAAATGTAATAACATCCCCTGGCTTGAATGACATGCCGTTTTTGATAGGTTCGATTGCTATAACAGAACCAGTGTGAAAGACCGGTTCCATAGAGCCAGAAAGAACAGACTTTATTTCATAGCCAAACATCTTTGGTTCTCCGCCGTATATTCTAGATGATATAGAAAAATATGCTAACAAAAGGATGAAACAAAACAAGAAAATGGAGAGTAAATTGCTTACAATACGTACTGTTTTTTTCATGTAGAATGATCTCCAATCTGTACTACTTGTTCAGTTACATTTACATTCTAAGGCTGAGTTTTTGGTGGTACCTGAGCTCCTGATGTGGTTGGTGTCTGTGTTTGAGGTAATAAACTAGATGTCTTAGCTGAAGATAATGCACTGGGAGTTCCATTGACTGGTGGTTGATTTTGAACTAGATTCATTAAATCTGCTTTTATTTTCTCTGTATTCTTTATGTAGGTATCTACGCTTGTAACCATTTGCTCAAATGATGCATAAGCAGGATTTACGTAATCTGTAATACTCCGATATTTACTTGTTACATCCTTTGAAACCGGTGGTTCTTGCTGTGCTTTCTGATAATAGTCCACCATTTGCTTGTTCATCGTTTGTAAAGAGATTTGATCCTTTTTCATCACTTCTAACTTTTTTGAAACTTCATCTAGCTTACTTGTTGCGAGTTTAAGAGACAACTCGGCATTCGGGCCTGAAATGCTATCATAAGTAGTGGAAACCCGGTTGGTTACATCCTGTGCTTGTTGTTGTAAATTTTCAATCGTCTTCGGAAAAACAAATGCAGTATGAATCTCATAAACTGTACTTTTCTTGCTAGAAAAGTATGACCTTGTTTCACCAACAACTTGAGAACTTACATAAAACGACAACGAACATAAACATACTAGTACTGACACATTTCGCATTACCTTAACTGGGGCATTTTCCATAGGTCTCCCCCTTTCTCTGTTGCATACATTGTTCTTTTTAAAGAACTTATAACGCTAGTATAATGGCAAAATAAGTAAAATAAAAGGATAATTTAATATAAAATGTAAAATTTATATTTTTCGCTATTTTTTACAATATATATAATGCGATTCTTATATATTTTAGAAGTAGAAAGGGACTATGTCTCAATTGACATAGCCCCTACTATTATGCAGAAATATTTTGTTTTCGTTTTCTCATTCTAACCCCAACCCTACTGATGAATAAGAGCGCAAGTAACCCTAACCCTATAGGTATAATGCCCTGTTTCATCACTTGAGTAGGTGGCTTTTGAAAGGTTGCACTTTCCTTTGATAGCACATGAATGGAATCAATGACTTGTCCATTTTTTATCAGATCAACCTGGCCAAGCATTTGGCCTTTTACAATACCATGCTCGTATAATGAATTATTATCTAGTTGAAGCGGATGAAACACAACATTAACATTTTTCCCTTCGCCTTTTTTCAAGACGAGATCTGAGCTTCGTTCTAGCTCTAACGGGATAGACTGACCTAATAAATCCGTCGTCTGCGACCACTGAGTTTTATCTACAATATGCTGCTTCTCAAAAAGCGGGAACACATCATTTGTGATTGCCTTCGCATCCTCATACACTTCCGGATTTCGAGAGCTCATCACAACATTAATAATGCGATTTCCATCCTTTTCATTTATCTGCACAAGTGTATTATGCGCTTCATTCGTAAATCCAGTTTTCCCAGCAATCACATTTGGATTATCAAAATATTTGGCTTTATTTAAAATAGAAATTGTCTGACGCGATGTCGTAACCGTCGTTCTCTTCGTATTCATCGCTTTCATAATTTCTGGATATTTACTAGCCTCACGCGCAATAAGCGCCATATCATAGGGCGATGTATAATGATTCGGATCATGCAGTCCATTTGGCGTTACAAAGTGACTATCCTTCGCACCGAGTTCGTTTGCCTTTGCATTCATTAAACTAGAGAAGTCTTCCGCACTACCTGAAATATGCTCCGCAATTGCATACGCCATATCATTTGCACTAAGCACCATCATAATCGTAAGCGCGGTATCCCGGTCAACAGAATCACCTACATGAAAATCAACCTGATAATTACTCTTTTCCTGCTCTAACGCCTTTTGTGAAAACGTAATCCTCTCCCCCGGCTTCGTATGCTCCATCAGCAAAATAGCCGTAAGCACTTTCGTAATACTAGCCGGATATGCACGGTGATGTGCCTGCTTGTCATACAAAACATCACCCGATTTCGCATCCATAGAAACAGCAAATTCTCCAACAACATGTGGCTGTTCTTCAGCATAAACAGAAGACACACCAAATAGCAGCAAAGCCATCAAGACTAGCGCAATTCTCCGTTTCATCCTATTCTCCCTTGTGTGTTATCTCTCTATCTAGATGTATTGTAAATTCCCCTTAATAAACAAAAAGCTTCCGCATTATTTTAAAATACCATCCGCTTAAATTCCTTTTTTAATATATCACAATGTATAAAAAAATAACATACAAGATTCAATTGACAATTTCTTCATGCTTCTGTATAGTGTTACTATATTTCTCCCTGATCCTGTAGCTCAGCTGGGAGAGCGCCACCTTGACAGGGTGGAGGTCGCTGGTTCGAGACCAGTCGGGGTCATCCAACATAAAACGCATAAAAACGTTATTCCACTAGGCTTTTCAATTATTTAATAATTGAGAAGCCCTTCTTCATTTTGACGCCTTTTACAGTCTTGGTCACACTTTGGTCACAGTAAGATTATTTGATGATTGCATCAATTTTTTTCATCACTTCTTCTTGCATGATTGGTAACACATGCGAATATGTGTCCAGTGTGATTTTAATATTACTATGACCCAACCGCTCCGATATCACTTTAACATTAATTCCTACCGACAAGAGTAATGTTGCATGTGTATGCCGTAAATCATGAAACCGTATTTTAGGCAATTCTGCTTTTTCTATCAATCGGTTATATGTTCTTCTTAAATTAGCTGGATTTAATGGCGTACCCATTTGTGTACAAACTACTAAGTCCATTTCTTGATAAGAAGAACACTCCTGTCTTACCTTGTCAGTATATAGTTTGTGTACTTTAAGTGTTTCTATAGTCT
>NZ_JBXKMX010000132.1:0-5414 GCF_056992975.1 Ectobacillus sp.
AATCAACTTTCGATCGCCCCCGTACAGATCATCACCAACGAGCGGATGACCAATGTGTGCCATATGTACACGAATTTGATGGGTTCGGCCAGTTTCAAGCCGGAGTGTAACCCGTGTACTGTTTGGCAATCGTTCGATGACGCGAAAATGTGTAATTGCCTGCTGTCCTGATGGAGAAACCATTCGTTCAATGATGCTCTCTCCTTTTCTCGCGATCGGTGCACAGATAGTACCCTCATCCTCCGTTACAACGCCATGAACAAGTGCTTCGTACGTTCTCACAATCGATTTTATTTGCTGTTGCTGTGCAAAAGCATGATGGATGAAACGATTTTTGGCAATGAGCATAAGCCCCGAAGTATCCCGGTCCAGCCTTGTCACAATATGTACAGTGCTCGCTAAATGCTGCTGATCATAATGGTGCAGCAAAGCGTTTGCTACCGTTCCATGTGGATGTTCGCGAGAAGGAATAGATGACATATTTGGCTTTTTGTTAATAACGAGAACATGCTCATCCTCATAGACGATGTGCAGAGGAATCGGTTCACTCTCCATCCCTTCACTACGCTGTTCAGGCGGAAAAGTAACTTGAAGCAGTTCGCGTGCTTGTAACATATGGCGAACCGTAACTTGTTCACCACCTACAGTAATGTTCCCACCATGAAATTTAATATCCGTGAGAGCTGCTCTTGAAATCCCTTTTAATCGCAGAAATTCACGAACGAGTATTCCTTCTTCTTGCTCTGTAATATACCATTTTAATACGATCATACTATCTCCTATCGATCTGCTACAAATGAGTCACGTACCCGCTTCCAAAACGGAAACGGGCGGTAGCGAACGAATCGTACCTTTTGCTGTGCAACGCGGTATTGAATCGACTTCACATCTTCATGAAAAACACTTAAATGGTCAATGCTTATTTGCAAATCCATATGTGTAACCGGTTTAATCACACATGTGTGATGTTTCGGAAGCACAAGGGGAGAGCCTACGGTTCGAAACACCCGATTATTTATGGATGCCATTTCCGTTATTTGCAAGGCTTCTAGGGACGGATGAATGATTGCTCCCCCTAGCGCTTTGTTATAGGCCGTACTACCTGATGGAGTGGAAACACACAAGCCATCTCCCCGAAACGTTTCAAAATAATCACCGCGAATTTCCAAATCCACCACAAGCGTACCATCTGGACGTCTAACTGTCGCTTCATTTAAAGCCAAATATTGCGATTCCTTGCTACCATCTAAATAGCGAACAATCACTTCAAGCAGGGGGTATTCCACAACATGATAAGGCGTTTTCGCCACCGCGATAACGAGTTTTTCTACTTCGCTCGGAAGCCAGTCTGCATAAAAACCTAGATGTCCCGTATGAACACCTACAAAAGCCGTCTTATCGAGACGCTCACAATATCGGTGAAAAGCATAAAGTAAGGTCCCATCCCCGCCAACAGAAATTACAATATCTGGTTCCTCTTCATTGCTTACAAATCCAAAATCCTCCAAATAATGCCGCATTTTATCCGCAAGCTCATTTGACGCTTGATCTCCCTTTGATGTGATTGCAAAATTCATCTACAACACCCTTTAAATTTTATTATTCTAACTCTGCTTTTCGAGAGAAAACCTTCTGTGCTTCTTGTATTTCAATACGTATGGATGACATCTCTTCATCAAGTCGAAAGGCCGCTTCTGCTGCACGCTGCAAGCGCTCCCGAATGTCTGTTGGAAAATTCCCTTTATACTTATAATTTAAGGAATGCTCAATCGTTGCCCAAAAATTCATCGCTAACGTCCGAATTTGAATTTCTACCAGTACTTTCTTTTCTCCCTGAATTGTTTGCACTGGGTATTCCACAACAACATGATACGAACGATAACCGCTTTCTTTATTCTGCGTCACGTAATCTCGTTCTTCCACAATCTCAAAATCATTCCGTTTACGTAAAATCTCTACAACAGGCTTTATATCATCGACAAATTGGCACATCATACGAAGACCAGCTATATCCTGCATCTCCTCTGCTAATTTATCGAGAGCAATATTTCGTTTCACTGCCTTATCCAGAATGCTTGCTTCGGATTTAACTCTCCCCGTTACAAACTCAATTGGAGAATGCTTCGTGCTCATTTCAAACTGCGAGCGCATTCCTTTTAATTTAACTTTTAATTCGGATACTGCTTGTTCATAAGGCGCTAAAAACTCTTGCCAATTGCGCATAATTACCACCATCCAATACATAATCCCGCTTTAATAATCGGTTACTCCTTTATTTCCGAAGATTAAAGTTTGATTCTTCATTCACACTCGTTTTACCACTAGATTATAGAAAAATTTCTTCTACCATCTTCACGAATGTTTCCCCATATTTTGCGTTTTCTCGATTTTTTGAACTAAATACGGAATTTCTTCTTTAGCTCAAGCTTTTCCATCAAATCTTATGTACGCCTTCTTCTGATTTTCCATCAGCGCTTTACAAAATCAGTTGAAAAGATAAGACGAACTTCTATCCATTCGGTCCTGCTAATGGTAATTTATTTGTGCATGTATCATTTCCTCTAGTAATGCCAACTGCATCATGCATATTTATTGTAACATAACAGAGTAGATTACAAATAAAACATTGAATCAATTTGCGTGAAAAGGGATAATAAAAACCAAAAGAAGGAGAGAATGCCGATGAGTCAAGAAACTGAAATTGAAGTAAAAAATTTAATTACGAAGGAGGAATTTAAAACACTCTGTACTTTCTTTTCCGTTACAACCTTTACAAAACAAGTAAATCACTATTTTGAAACAAAAGATCTTGCAATCAAAGATCATGGATGTGCTCTGCGAATTCGGTTCAAACACGATACTTATATACTTACATTAAAGCAGCCCCTTGCCATTGGGTTATTAGAAACACATCAAGAACTGACCAAAGCTGAAGCGACTCAAATGATGAAAACTGGCCAAATAGTTGAAGGTCAAGTGGCAACGATTCTAAAGAGTATGAATATCACGACTCCCCTTTCTTACTATGGCAGTTTAACGACCGAACGTGCTGAAATCGAATATGAAGGCGGACTACTTGTTTTTGACCATAGCTTTTATTTTCAAGAAGACGATTATGAACTCGAATATGAAGTAGATGAAGAATACAAAACAGAAGCCTTTTTTCAACTGCTATCACACTATAAAATCCCTATACGTCCAACTAAAAACAAAGTACAACGCTTTTTTCTTGCCAAACAAAAAAACGTCAACTAGTATAAAGTAAATCTTCCTGCTCGGATTGGCGTTAAGCTTATCCCCGTACATAAGGAATATGCAATTTG
This sequence comes from Ectobacillus sp., assembly GCF_056992975.1. Lineage (NCBI taxonomy): Bacteria > Bacillati > Bacillota > Bacilli > Caryophanales > Bacillaceae > Ectobacillus > Ectobacillus sp. The sequence goes on from NZ_JBXKMX010000132.1 coordinate 3,324, forward strand.
TCTGACAAATTTTATGCTGCTATAGTACAACGGGTCACTTTAGTTGCTCTATGTGATACACTATTGCTACAATGTAGGTATCTTCTATTTTCAGTATAAAATTACCGGATAGATTGTAAAATAACGCTAAACCCGTATGCATAAAAGTAGATATATATACGGAAGAAGGAGTAGCCAAGTATGAATCAAAATTCAATTACACCATTCGATGCAATTGGCGGTGAACAAGCCCTTGCAACATTGGTTGATACCTTTTATTCGTACGTGAGTCAGCATCCAGATTTAGCTCCCATCTTTCCGAATGACTTGACGGAAACAGCCCGCAAACAAAAACAGTTTTTAACACAATACTTCGGCGGACCGGCTCTTTACACGACAGAGCATGGTCATCCGATGCTTCGTGCCCGTCATCTTCGGTTTGAGATTACACCTAAGCGTAAAGATGCTTGGCTTTCTTGTATGGAACGTGCACTGGATGACGTAGGAATAGAAGGACCAATTCGAGAATTTGTGAGGGAGCGTTTGCAATTAACTGCTACGCATATGGTCAATACTCCTGAAACAGGTGAGGAATAATGAACAAACCAGAATCTGACAAAATTCTACCGATACATTTTCACCGGTGTGTAAAGAAGCCAATCGAAGCATTTCTATTTATCGACCCTCTTTGCAGCGATTGTTGGACGATTGAGCCGCTTATTATTAAGCTTATTCTAGAATATGGTGACTATTTTTCACTTCGTTATATTTTAACAGGAAAAGCAGAATCTTCCACTTGTAATCCACACACATGGAATAAACCCGCTAATATTCGATTTGTGTGGGAAAAAACGTCAAGTCTCCACGGATTTTCATGCGATGGTAAAATCAATATGTACCATTTTGATTCTTCTCCTTATGTATGTTCCTTTGCTGTGAAAGCAGCTGAGTTGCAGGGAAGAAAGGCAGGTTCAACCTTTCTACGTAAGCTACGTGAGCATGTGTTTTTACACCACGTAGAAGTACCGGATCATGAAATATTGATTTCCATTGCGAAACATAGTGGAATTGACGTTGAAGAATTCATGCATGATTTAAACTCGTCTAGTGCAGCAAAGGCATTTCAATGCGATTTAAAATTCACAAATGAAATGCATATAACAGAAATTCCTTCACTCGTATTTTTCCAAGCAAATTCTGATGAAGAAGGCGTTAAAGTAGCGGGTATCTATTCATATACAGTATACGCACAAGTACTGAAGGAAATGATGAATGAGGAATTATTACCAAAACCTCTTCCAACTATGGAAGAAACGATACAACGATTTGAATTTTTGACGACGGATGAAATTGCCACCATTTATGAGCTATCTGTTGCGGAAGCAGAAATGGAACTAAAAAAACTTCAGCTTAAACGGAAGGTCAAACAATATTCGACAGAAAAAGATATATATTGGATGCTCGTAAAAGAAAACGACTCTGTTTAAAAAACAGAGTCGTTTCTTTTACGGCTTATAAAATTTTAAAGGGGATGGGAGAAATTTCACGTTCAAACAAAGGGGTATATGTTTGTTTGTGAATTAGTTCACGGATATCATGTTACAGCATTCGACTCATTATGACAACAGTTTTTATTTTTAATTCACAAAAAAGTCACATTCTAACTCTTTTCCCCTATGAATATATTATAAAGGCGTAAATAGGAGGTAAATTCACATGATTCAAAAAATATTGATTAGTCTTGTAATAATCAGTTTTGTGTTTCTGTTATACTTACTTTCCTTACTTCAGCTCTTTCCGATCCTACTTGCCGTCCCTCTTTTATTTGCCAGCATTGTTTTTTCTATCTCGCTCGTCAACGGGCACAAACGATTTCGAGGGTTTTAGTCCTTATTCCTAACCAATAAAAAAAAAGACGCAGATTGCGTCTTTTTTTAGGCTGTTTTCGTAATGTTTGTTGCTAGTTAGATGTTTTTATTTTATCTATCTGAGTTGATTGGAGCGGAAGGCACTTGACTCCTGCGGGAAAAGAGGGAAGTGGGAGACCCCGCAGGCGGTAACGCCGAGGAGGCTCCCCTCCCTCCCCGCGGAAAGCAAGTAACGGGCAAAGTA
>NZ_JBXKMX010000133.1:0-4225 GCF_056992975.1 Ectobacillus sp.
TCGTGTTCCTATCAAGACCAGTTTCTGGTCGATTATTTGATGTGAAAGGGGCTAATTTTGTAATTTACCCGGCTCTTATTATCTTTGCAGGAGGCATGTTCCTTCTCAGCCAAGCGGAACAGGGATGGACCTTGCTGCTAGCAGGGGCAATTATCGGCCTTGGGTATGGAAACTTTACCTCTTCGGCGCAAGCTGTTTCTGTTAAAGTAACGCCGCCCCATCGCTTAGGTTTGGCTACATCAACCTATTTTATTTTTGTTGATCTTGGCTTTGGAGTTGGGCCTTATGTATTAGGGTTCCTTATTCCTTATACAGGATATCGAGGTCTTTATATGACAATGGTGGCTCTTATCCTATTCTGTATCATCCTTTACTACTTTATGCATGGAAAAAAGGAAAAACAGTTGAAGCGAGGAAAAGTGGTTTTGTCTGAAGCAAATCCGAGTGTTTGAATGCAGACGATAAAAAAGAGATGACAATAAGGAATGATTTCCTTTACGTCATCTCTCCCGCGTTAAAGCGGTGGAAGCTAATTTATCTCCTATTTGATTAGAAATAGGCTTCTACAGAAGCTGATAATTCTTGTAAATCGGACTCTAGTACCTTTTGCTTCTGCATATACAGTAACAATCCTTGGACAATATGTTCACGTGGTTCTTGCTGTGTTTGGCTAAATTCATGTTCAATCGCATCTAATGAAAGTACCAATTTATCCCGTTGCTTTTGGCTTATTGTGAGTGAGTCTATTACATCACGTATGCGGGAAATGATAAGAATGATTTGTTTATGGCACTCTTGTTTTTCTAACGCTTCCACATGAAGAAAGTTCTCCATTAGGTATTCATTCAACAGTGGCTTCTCATCATTAGTAAAGCTGACAACAATTGCATCCATGCGACGCATTAGGAAGGAAATTACTTCCTCTGGTGTTACTGGCTTTTGGTCAAATACGATGTAAGATATGTATTCCCTCAACATTCCTTTTAATATAGTCGCGCAGTCTAGTGCATAAAGCGATATACGTTCTCCGTACACCTTGATAAGACGTCGGTGAAGCCAAGTCAACAATTGGGCTCGTACCTTAAATAGAAGTTGACGAATTAGCTCGTTTTCACGTAACGTTTGTTCCTGCATCTGCAATTGAGTGAAGTCTCTATGCTCAAACGAATGTTCCAGAAGTGCTTGTAACTGTTTCATAAACTTTGTTTTTTCATCTAAGTTCTGGTTCGTAATTACATTCAATTTCTCATTTAGCAGTTCATAATGATGCTTGATACAGGAGAGGATAAGTTCCTCTTTAGAATTGAAATAATTATAAAAGGTACCTTTTGACATACCGCTACGCTCTACGATTTCCTGAATGGATGTTGCAAGGTATCCCTTTTGGCTGAACAGCTTTGTTGCTTCTGTAATAATTTCTTTCTTGCGTGTATTCACTCTATTCACCTCTATGTTCTCCGGGACGGTTCCAGATGAAGTTAGTAGTAATCTTGTCACTGTAAAGGTGGCTATTTCGCTCCTTATGACCTATGAGGACAAAAAATATTACTGCTCAAAAACTGGCGATCTTCATTTATATAAAACTCATCATGCAATTTATATGTGACCGGTTGGTCGTATGCACCTATCATAAAACAAGGAGTGGATAATAAGCAATATGAAAAAAGTATTTTAAATATGCAAGATAAATTGAATATATATTTGTTGTCAAAAACTAGCGGGTACTATATAGTATAGAATGTTATTGACTAATTGGTCATTTTTGATTGGAATATAAGTTGCAGTGGTTAGGATTTATTTATGTGTCAAAATGAAACAGTTATAAGAAAAGGAGAGTCTTCATGAATTCATTTCGCCGTTTATTTATTATCAATATTATTACGTTGATTGTACTTGTTGGGGGTGGCTTTCTTGGCTACTATTACTACAATCAATCACAAAGCTATTTAAAAACAAATAATGCCAAGATTGATGGAAAAATCATTCCAATAGCTTCCCCTGCAGCAGGTAAGCTAACTTCCTGGACAGGAGAGGTTGGCAAATCCTACAATGCTGGCGATAAAGTAGGTACCGTAGAATTCCAAACAGCAACTGCGATGCAAAATATAGATATCACAGTGCCAACGGGTGCAACTTTGGTACAATCGAATGCAACAGTAAATACTTTTGTCGGGGCAGGAACACCAATTGCTTATGCTTTCGATATGAACAATTTATATGTAACAGCAAATATTAAAGAAACAGATATTGACAAAGTACAAAAGGGGCAACAAGTAGACGTATATGTGGATGCGTATTCTGATACCGTATTAACGGGTGTCGTGGATCAAATTGGATTAACAACATCAGGAACGTTCTCTTTACTGCCAAGTAGTAATTCGAATGCGAATTACACGAAGGTTACACAAGTCATTCCAGTAAAAATTGCGTTAAACCATAATAAATCCTTAAATATTGTACCTGGGATGAACGTAACGGTTCGCATTCATAGATAAGGGGGGTACTACATGTTATCAACTATGATTGCAGTGTATGCACTCTTTAGTGTCCTTGTATTTTTCATTGTGAACGTGTTTTTTCGAAAACAAAAAAAGAAGAGTGAACTTGCAGAACCTCTTGCTTCTACTAAGCCAATGCAGCAGGACACTTTGGTAAAAGTGAAACAAGAAGAAAAAGAGGAAAAGCAAGAAGCGGTAGAAGAGAAACATATGGAGGAAGAAGAAATTCCGGCGACCAAAAAAATAACTCCTAAGCCCGCAGCAGAGCCTGCGATTAATGTACGATTGGTATTGTTCGTATTGATCTTAGGTATGTTTTTTTCCATTCTCAATCAAACCGTTATCAATGTAGCGTTACCGGTATTAATGAATGAGTTCAATGTATCTACAGCCACAGTGCAATGGCTGTCTACCGGTTTTATGCTGGTAAACGGGATCTTGGTACCTATTAGTGCCTATTTGATCCAATCTTTTACGTATCGAAAGCTATTTCTGATAGCTATGGGGTTTTTCACAGTCGGCTCTATTATTTGTGCTCTATCGGGTAATTTTCCAGTAATGTTAACAGGCCGTCTTGTGCAAGCAGTTGGAGCAGGTATTCTTATGCCAACAGGAATGAATATTTTTATGACGCTCTTTCCGCCAGAAAAACGCGGCGCAGCTATGGGACTTCTTGGGGTCGCATTGATTCTAGCACCAGCTGTCGGACCAACAATTGCCGGTTGGCTTGTGGAAAACTACACGTGGAATATTATGTTTTATGCGATGTTTGTTTTGGGAGCTGTTATCTTTTTGATGGCCTTACGCTGGTTCAAACTCGTACAGCCACTGTCGAAGCCGAAACTCGATGTAATCGGGGTTGTTGTATCTACTATTGGGTTTGGCAGTCTGTTGTATGCTTTAAGTGAAGCAGGAAATAAAGGTTGGGACAGCATAGAAATTGATGTTATGCTCACAATTGGAGTGGTTGGTCTCATTGTCTTCGTTTGGTGGGAACTCAACGCAAAAACGAAGCTCTTGGATTTAACCATTTTCAAGATTCCAGCCTTCTCCTTTACAATATTAATTAATATCATTATTACTATGGCGCTTTTTGGCGGAATGATTCTGTTGCCTGTATACTTGCAAAACATACGCGGCTTTTCACCAATTGATACCGGGTTATTACTGTTACCAGGATCATTAATTATGGGACTGATGGGACCATTTGCTGGAAAGCTATTTGATCGCTATGGCATTCGTCCACTGGCGATTTTTGGATTAATTTTGATGACATATGGAACGTATGAGCTATCAAAGCTTACAATGGACACGCCTTATGCTACAATTGTCGGAATTTACATCTTACGCTCTTTTGGGATGGCGTTTATTATGATGCCAATTATGACAGCGGGAATGAACGCATTACCGTTGAAACAGATTTCGCATGGTACTGCCTCCCAAAATACACTTCGTTCTATAGCTGGCTCGATTGGAACAGCAATTCTCGTCACCGTCATGACAAGACAAACAACCTTCCACGGGGCAGACTATGCGGGTGCGATTACATCTACTGATCCAATTATGAATCAGAATGTCGCGCAGATGAGTCAGAGCATCACAGCCTTGGCGCATGTATCACAACAAACGGGCTCGACGCTTAGCACGGCAGCACTATATAGTCAAGTCATGAAGCTTTCAATGGTAAACGGTATTAATGACGCATTTTTAATTGCTACTGTTTTGTC
>NZ_JBXKMX010000134.1:0-3651 GCF_056992975.1 Ectobacillus sp.
ACCGGTCAATTGGAAGCAAATCCATCCATGATTGTCTTTCCATGCCTGCAAATCCTTTCTACAAGTGTAATCTAACGTTATACATGCAGTTTCTTCTATTTTCGTTCTTTATGCAGTATGTCTTTTAATTCATCAATAAACACATTTAAATCTTTGAATTGTCGATAAACGGAGGCAAACCGCACATATGCTACTTCATCAATATCACGTAAAGCCTCGATTACCATTTCTCCAATTATTTCACTTTTAACCTCTGATGAGCCTGCATTTCGCAGCCCCCGTTCTACAGATTGCGTCACTTCTTCTAATTGCTTTAACGAAACCGGCCGTTTTTCACAGGCTTTAATTAATACCCTTAAAATATTTTCTTTGCTAAATTATTAACGTGTACCTTCCTTTTTCACCACTATTAAAGGCATTTCTTCTACCTTTTCAAAAGTAGTAAAGCGGTACAGACATTTCTCACATTCACGTCGTCTTCGAATGGAGCGCCCTTCATCAACTGGGCGGGAATCTAATACTCTCGTTCCATTGTGAAAACAAGCGGGACAACGCATATCATCACTCCTTAACCTAATCTAATCGTTCCATAAGTACTTCATCTACTCAGCTAATAACGTACCGATACAAGGCAGATCCTTGTCCAAATGTTCCATACAATTGTATGATGAAACAAACGTGATATAGCAACCCCTTGTATCCAATAGTAGTTGTTCTACTACTTTCATAGCTTGTGTTTTATTCACTTTATAATAACGACTTCGTAATTGTTTACTATGTGTTTCTCATATCCTTGTTAGCATTTTGTTTTACTCTTCCCATAATACTCATGTAAAACTCCTCCTGCTGTACAATAAAAAAACAAGTAATAGCCTAACCATTCTTCTTGGAAGAAAATGATTCCATATTACCATGAATTCGGAGGCATCTAGCTAACATTATCAAAAAAAGAAAAAAGAGGCGTATAATACACCTCTTTTCATTCTAAAGCAATACTCCCATTTTTTAAAGAGCTTTTACTTCACGTTGTTTTATTTGAAAGTTTCATACCGCACGTAATTTCTATACATTGTCTCTTTTTTCAAAAGAGACAAACTAATTCATCTTATGCATGTTGAACATTAGAATAAGCTTCGAGTTTATTTGCAACAATTCCTACTAAATCTACTACACGACGTGAGTAGCCCCATTCATTGTCATACCAAGCTAAAACCTTTACTTTACGAGTACCCATAACAATAGTAGATAAACCATCCACTATGGAAGAGTGAGTATTTGTGTTAAAATCAGAAGATACAAGTGGTTCGTCACAGAATGCTACAATTCCCTTTAAAGAGCCACGTGAAGCTTCAATAAATGCTGCATTCACTTGCTCAACTGTTACATCTTGCTTTAAATCTACAACAAGGTCAACGAGTGATACGTTTGGAGTAGGAACACGAAGTGACATTCCGTGTAATTTTCCTTTTAAATGTGGTAACACTTTAGCCAATGCTTTAGCTGCACCAGTCGTAGTCGGAATTATAGATTGTGCACAAGCACGTGCTCTGCGCAAATCTTTATGTGGATTATCAATATTATTTTGATCATTTGTATAAGAATGAATCGTAGTCATTAGACCATTATCAATCCCAAATTTTTCATCAAGAACTTTAGCTACGGGCGCAAGACAATTTGTTGTGCAAGATGCATTTGAAATAACATCATGTTTTGTTAAATCAAGTGTATGATCGTTTACACCAACAACAATCGTCACATCTTCATCTTTACCAGGTGCTGTAATAATTACTTTTTTAGCCCCTGCTTCTAAATGAAGACTTGCTTTTTCTCTAGCATTGAATTTTCCTGTAGCTTCAATTACGATATCAACGCTTAGTTCCTTCCAAGGAAGTTCTTGTGGATTACGGTTGTTTAGAAGCTGAATAATTTTTCCGTCCACAACTAAATGATCTGCAAATGCTTCTACCGTACCATCAAAACGACCATGAGTGGTATCGTATTTAATTAAATGTGCCAACGTTTCTGACGGATAGCTCGCATTGATCGCTACGATTTCGAATGCGCTTTCTTTAATGGCTTGGCGAAACACCATTCTCCCAATACGTCCAAACCCGTTAATTGCCACACGAATCATATATGTTATCCCCCTTGATTGCGTTATACTATTACTCCCTATTATCAGTATTAGTATAGCACAAAAAGAAAAGAAAGCACTAAATATTTTCATAAAAATAAAAAATTATTACTATAGAATACTCCATTGCTTTAATACTCGTAATAATTGTAACCTAGTCTCTTCTAATGTGCCATTATTATTAATAATTTCATCTGCTAGACTTCGTTTTTCCACAAGCGGCATCTGCGATGAAATACGCATACGTGCTTCCTCTTCTGTAAAATTATTTCGTTCCATAAGTCGATGTATTTGTGTGTGTTGATCTACATAGACAAGAAGCGTTTTGTGAACAAGTGATGTAAGCCTACTTTCAAATAGTAAAGGAATATCTAACACTACAGCAGTTTCTCCCTTTCGTATGTATTCCTCTTTTTTAGCAATCATTTCCTTACGCACAGCAGGATGCACAATTCTATTTAGTATGGCTCTTTTTTGATCATCCTGAAAAACTATATCTCCTAATTTTTTTCTATTAATCGATTTATCCTCATATAAAATGTCAGCACCAAATGCTTGTACAATTTCTTTGTATGCGGGTTTCCCCTGCATAACGACTTCTCTTGCGATAACATCCGCATCAATTACCGGAATATTTAGCTTTTTAAGCATGTCAGATACAGTACTCTTCCCGCTTGCAATTCCTCCTGTTAATCCAATCACTATCGTCATGTATCCTGCTCTCCTTCTATATGCATATTTCTTACCATCCATTATACGTTACCCTACACAAAAAACGTATCATTACAATAATACATAGAAAAACAGACCATTTCCTAGAAAAATGGTCCTGTCCATATCATCTAATCCAATTTACATTTTCCAAATTCCTATAATAATTAAAAGGATACCTGGAAGAAACGTAAGATTATATATCCATGTCTTGCCTTGGAGACATGCCCCTATTTTCATTCCCAAAAATAAAAAACTCCCGCTCATAAGGGCAACGAGTAAAGCCATTAGCCACGATGAATAACCTAACAAAGATGCTCCTATTCCTGCCCCAAACGAGTCTAGCGACAGTGCAAGACCTAATAATAACGCCTCCATACCAGAAATCGTACCGGACTGATCAAAATCAGCAACAGTCGGTTTTCGTAATATTTGTATCACGATGCCTAGTGTAGGGATTTCTATATTCCACAACGTTTTTTCATCTGTAATGGTTTCTTCCTTACTGTCAGGACTAAAATATTGGTACAGCACCCAAGCGCCAATTCCAACGAGTACTAATCCTCCTACTTGCCTCGCAACTATTGGAGAAACCACATGAATCATAATATTTCCAATTGTCATACTTACTAGCATCACTACTGCTGAACAGAGTGAAATAACCAAAATTGATCTAAACGAAATCGTCAGCCTTCTAAGCCCGTAAGTTAGTCCCACACTACAACTATCCAAACTTAGCGTGAAAGCTAAAAGAAAAAGAGAAAGATAGCTTTGCATCGGTAGGCTCCTTTCCATATACACCGTTA
>NZ_JBXKMX010000135.1:0-2911 GCF_056992975.1 Ectobacillus sp.
AATACATAAAAGAATGGAGATGAAATAATTTTGAAAACCGTTACGTTGCAGAATATAACCCTGGCATATAGAGATGAAGGACACGGAAAGACAATTGTTTTACTTCACGGTTTTTGCGGAAGCCATAAGTATTGGGAAAAGGTAATCCCTGCCTTGTCAAAAGACTATCGAGTCATAGCACCGGATCTTCCTGGCCATGGAAATTCTACCTTTATAAATGAACAGCATACCATTGAAGACATCGCAGAGAGTATTAAGGAACTATTAGATACATTAAATATAGAGAAAGTAACCATGTTTGGGCACTCTTTAGGCGGATATATCACGCTTGCTTTTGCAGAAAGATATAGTAATCGATTAGATGGTTTTTCTCTTGTCCACTCTACTGCGTTTCCTGACTCAGAAGAGGCGAAAAAAGGAAGAATAGCTACCATAGAAAAAGTGACGAACAGTGGAATTCATTCTCTAATCGACGGATTGGTGCCAAAACTCTTTGCTGCAGACAATTTGAAGAAAAATGCAAGTGACGTAAATGTAGCTAAGGAAATCGCTTACTTAACTTCTTTAGAAGGGGCAATTGAGACACTTAAAGCAATGAAAGATCGCCCTGACCGTAATCACGTTCTTGAAAACCCTGCATTGCCTGTCCTTTTACTCGCAGGCGAAAAGGACCAAATTATCTCTTATAAGCAAACATTTTCTGTTACGAAAGATAATATTACACATTCCTTACTCAAAGACACGGGTCATATGAGTATGTATGAAGCACCGGAACAACTTATTTCTGAGATGAAGAGCTTTTTACATTTTTAATGTCTAAATAATTGTATAGGAGTGAGTTTTATGAATAATGAACCCAAAAATTATATAGGGGATCAGATTGACGTTATTTTTCACACTGAAAGATGTGTTCATGCGGAAAAATGTGTAAAAGGACTACCAAAGGTTTTCAATGTTAATAAGAAGCCATGGGTGAATGCAGATGGGGAAGAGGCCAGCAAAATAGCAAAAGTTATTGAAGAATGCCCAAGTGGTGCATTGGAATATATAAGAAAAGATAGCGGGGAACAAGAAGTACCAAAAGATAAGACAACTGTTGAAGTTGCTGCAAATGGAATGATATATCTTACGGGTAACTTGGAAATTCAAAAAGGGGACGAAACGATTCCATGCACGCGTGCCACATTATGTGGGTGCGGAAGTTCTAAAAATAAACCTTTTTGCGATAATAGCCATTTAAAAAACTCCTAATGGTTTAGAAGAATTTTTATAGAGGGGGGAAAACTAAAATGATCGATATAAAAAAAGATAACAACACGTTTTATGTAGGAAATCAGGTTAAAAAGGACGCCGAAATCCATTATGTTCCTACTGGTAAAGATAAAATTATCATAGATCATACACTTGTATCAGACAGTTTGCGAGGTAAAGGAGTTGGAGAAGCATTAGTGAATCGAATAGTAGAATTTGCAAGGGAAGAAGGGATAAAGATTATTCCATTATGTCCTTTTGCAAAGAGTCAATTTGACCGTAATGAGAATTATCATGATGTTTTAGTAAAATAATAGGATTCGTATTCTCATTAGAGGAGAATGAAACTTTTTCTCCTCTTTTTAATTTTGTTTTCATTTCTTTTTTGATTCCTTAGAGGATGATTTATATATCGTAGTAGGGAAAGAGCGAATTTATCAAACGATAGTAATCAAACATAATTTAATAATTAAAACATATTGATTATTAAATTGACCTATTTATTAAGTTGTTGTAACTATAGCATAGATAATAAAAAACAGAGCTAATTCCCCCATTATGACAATGTCTGGAACTATTATAATCAAATTAATAATAAAAAAGGCTGCTAAAATCCCTACAAACATCCCTAGATGATATATTTTCAAACGATGTTGTTCATACCGGTATTGATGAAAAACAATGGTAGTTGCAATGAAATAGAGCAATACGGAACTAAATACAAAATATAAGATAAATGAATAATGGACCTGATGTAAAAACATCAGTTTGATAGATGCTGCAATCATACCCAAAGACATTAGAATAAACAGATGTCCGTATACAATAGTTTGTCCTGCTCCCTGAATTGACTTATTGACCTTCTTTTCTACGTTATCGAAATACTGCCACCACATCGAAATTATAAGAATAAATGAAATGATCGAAAATGAGATAGAATCCCAGTCACCTTTTTGCGGTTGCAAGACAAAAAGGGTGCTAACGACTGATTCCCCTAAAAGGATTAATGTCAATAAAGCAAAACGTTCTAATAAATGAGCCGTATTTGTCGGGGCTTTCACCAAATACTTACGTCCGAAAAAAGGCATAATAATATCAACAATAATCCCTGCATATAACACGGCGTATCGAATCCATAAATTAAAAAAGATAGAAAAAAATGAGATGATGACCCCAATCCAAAAACGTGTTCCCAAAAACCAAGCAACTTTTTTTCTATTACCTTTTTCTTCGTTTTGAACAACAAGATATTGGATTGCTGTTATTGCTCTTATTCCAATATAGCCAGTAAGGAAAGGGAGGTAGTATTGATCAAAATCAACCGATAAACTGGATGTCATAATAAGGACAAACAACATTTGAAGAATCATAAAGATACGTTGATGTAAAAGATCTCTCCCAAACCGATTAGTAAACATTGTTTGTCCAGTCCAAGACCACCATATCGGAATAAACATCAAAGCAAATTTTAATAAATATTCTGGATATATATACCCTTCTTCAACATGAAGCAAGACCTGAGTCGTATTTGCTACCGCTGCCACAAATAGCAAGTCATAAAAGAGTTCTAACCACGTAACCTTTTTTTCTTCCATTTTTACACACCTTCCCATTCCATAGTATGATGAAAGGTGATTTCAAACAAGAAGTATTCTGTATG
>NZ_JBXKMX010000136.1:0-5627 GCF_056992975.1 Ectobacillus sp.
CTTGACGAGACAAGCATTAATCGTTTCCTGCTGCATCGTATGATAATTTGGCAATTTCCCACAATAAATCAAATCACACGTAGGCTTTGCATGCTTTAACATAAGCGGATTCACAAGCCTGTCATACAAAATTACATCCGCCTCCTGAATACATGCCAATCCTTTTACCGTAATCAAATCTGGATCACCCGGGCCTGCTCCAACAAGATACACCTTCCCCATCCCACAGACCTCCTCTTTACAAATTTTCTGTTTCGTATAGAACAAAACCTACGCTGCTTTGAATTCGCTTCTTTTCGTATAGCGTAATATCACGAATACTTGGTAACCGCAAAAAATACTTTTCCAGCTCAATTTCTACAGCGCGGAATGCTTTCTCTTCACTATCAGCGACAATGACAACCGGGATAACTTCATCTTCTGTTGTCACTTCAAAACGATATAGTTCCATTTCATTACACCAACACTTTTTCCAAGATTTGAGTGAGCTGGTTTTGTAACTCCTCAATCCCAACACGACCGACGAATTCGTAAAAGGTTTCACTTGGTAGCTTTTCATCTTTAAAGAAGGTAAGAAAAGAGAGCAATACGTCCTGCAATGCATCTGCATGAATTTTTCCCTTTAGCTTTTCATTGAATTTCCCACCGTTTAAAAGCGTTCCTCCAACGTACAACTCAAACGCTTCAACCATCCCTTTATCACTTTTTAATTTCACACCTTGCAAACCAATATCAGCAATTTGTCGTTGTCCGCACGAGTTAGGACAGCCTACCATATGAATACGAACAGGTACATCCATTGTTAAGTGCTCATCCAAATATGTCGCTATACCTCGAAGACGTGCCTTTGTCTCAACTAATGCCAAATTGCAGTATTCCATTCCTGTGCAAGAAACAGCGTATCCGATAAAAGATTGTGGGTTTGTCGTAATACTCTCGAATAGTGACTGCTGCGATAGCTCTTTTACCTTCTCCTTTGGTACGTTTGGAATAATAAAGTTTTGTGAATTACACGTACGAACATCGCCATTTCCGTACTCTCTCGCAATTTTTGCAATTTCAAACAGTTCATTTGCATGCAAGCGTCCCACTGGAACGTGAAATCCTGCGTAAAATAATCCCTTCTGTTTTTGCTCATGAATACCATAAAAATAGCCGGCCTTCCAACCTTTTGACGCATCATTTCCTTTCGAAGGCAGAGGTCCTATTAACTCGAATAGCTTATCTCTAAATTTGTCTACTCCCCAATCCGCTACTAAAAACTTGAGACGAGCATGGTGACGCTTCTCACGATATCCGTTATCACGAAAGATTGTTGTAATTGCAATTGTCACATCCTTCACTTGCTCAGGACGAACGAATATATCTAACTGCTCTGCTAAATACGGACGTGCCGATAAACCTCCGCCCACTTTTACGTTAAAACCAAGCACGTGCTCTCCGTCTATTTCCTTTGTTGCAGGAATAAATGATGCACAGTTCAGTTCCGCATTAGAAGCATTATAAAGATTAGAACTAATCGACAACTTGTACTTACGTGGTAAGTTTGAAAATTCTTCATTACGTTGAAAAAAATTGTATATATCTTTTACAATTTCCGTTGTATCAAATAATTCATCTTTATCGATTCCGGCTAACGGATTCCCCACAATATTTCTTGTAATATCTCCACATGCCCCAGCACTCGATAACCCAACATGCTCTAAACGATTAAAAATATCAGGTATTTCCTCTATTCGGAGCCAGTGAAATTGAACAGCCTGACGAACCGTAATGTCAACGACACCTCGTCCATAATCACGTGAAATCCCAGCAATGGTTTCAACCTGCTCGTTTGTTAAAATACCAGAAGGAATATTCACGCGCATCATAAAGTATCCCGCTTCTTTCGGGCGCTGCAAGTACAATCCTGCAAATTTAAATGAATCCCATTCCTCTCTTGGGATCGAGCCAAAACCGTTTGCTGCGTAATAGGGAACATCATTAAATATTTCTAAACCGTCCTTTTCCAATTTCTTTATCTCTGATGCATGTAAATTCGGCCGATTCGCCCACACCTTTTCATACGTCATTCTTTTCTCCTCCTACATGTATTGCAAGTATCTAAAGCCTTCTATTTTCCAAAGAGTAGCAACTCTCTCTTTTGTAAGTAATGAATTAGTTGATCCACACATTCTTCAACACTAGACTCATGCGTATGAATCGTAATTTCTGGCTGCAATGGTTCTTCATACGGCGAATCAATTCCTGTAAAATGTTTTACTTCTCCGCTTCTTGCTTTTTCGTACAACCCTTTTGGATCGCGCTTTTCACACTCTTGCAGGGGACAGTGAACAAATACCTCTATAAATTCTTTCTCAGATAGAAGCGTCCGCACAAGATTTCGATCTTCACGAAATGGTGAAATAAAAGCAGTTATCACGATTGTTCCGCTATCAACAAACAATTTCGCTACTTCCCCAATGCGGCGAATATTTTCCTTTCGATCGTCTTCAGAGAAGCTTAAATCTTTGTTAAGCCCGTGACGAATGTTATCCCCGTCTAACACATAGTTACGAACATTACTTTCAAATAAACGTCTTGCCAGGGCATTTGCAATCGTTGATTTACCGGAAGCTGACAATCCTGTAAACCAAAGAACGAAGCTTCCATGATTATTTTGTGTACGACGCTCTTCCTTTGTTACGGACGCTTGATGCCAAGTTAAATTATTCATGTTCTTCCTCCTCTATTTTGTAACTTCTTCACGCTGCATTCCGCGAATCAGTACTTCTACAACTTCTTTTCGACTAAATGTACTTGGTGGTAATTCACCATTTCGGAGCATGGCACGTACCTTTGTTCCTGATAAAATGATATGATCTTCCGATCCGTGCGGACACGTTTTCGATGATGTCATTCCTTCACATTTTCTGCAGTAAAAGCTGTGCTCAAAAAAGAGTGGAGTAATGTCGAGTTCCTCTTCTGTGAAATTGGAAAAAATCAATTGCGCATCATATGTGCCGTAATAGTTTCCTACCCCTGCATGATCGCGTCCGACGATAAAATGCGTACAGCCGAAGTTTTTGCGTACAATCGCATGAAAAATCGCTTCACGAGGACCCGCGTATCGCATCGCTGCTGGAAAAACTGCTAGAAATACATGGGACTTTGGATAATAGTTTTTCAAAAGCACTTCATAGCTTTCCATCCGAACATCTGCAGGGATATCATCAGATTTTGTTTCGCCTACTAACGGATTCAAAAATAATCCATCTACGATTTCGAGTGCTGCCTTTTGAATGTATTCATGTGCACGATGTACTGGATTACGTGTTTGAAAGCCTACTACCGTTTTCCAGCCAAGTTCTTGAAACTTTTGACGTGTTTCAATTGGATCTAAACGATAGGTTGCAAATGAATCCTTTGGTACCCGTTTTACAAGAATGATAGATCCTCCTACATAGACTGAAGGGCGATGCTTCATTTTTTTTACACCCGGATGGTCTTCATCCACTGTTTGAAAAACAAACTCTGCTTCTTTTTGCTTATCGGGAGTGTAAATATCTTCTACAGTTATGACTCCGTACGTAACCCCGTCCTTCACTAGCTTTACTTCTTCACCAACTTGCAACTTATCTGCATTTTCTGCTGTTACGGGAAGCGTAATAGGAATACTCCATACCGTTCCATCTGCTAAGCGCATCGTCTCGACGACAGAGTTATAATCACTTTCTGTTAAAAAGCCAGTGAGCGGGCTATACGCGCCTGTGGCGATTAATTCTAAATCACTAAGCGCTATGCCATCTAGTGAAATCTCCTTTTGTATATGTGATACATTGTAGTTTTCATAAATACGATTGATTAATGTTCCTCCGTGCGGTGCGATTTGACTCATCTGATTATTCCTCCAATTTTATTTTTTTGCTTCGTATGTTTCCATAAGCTTGCAACTCCCAATGTTGCGAGCACACCTACAATTACAATAAAAGTTGTGTATAAATCCTTTTGGACTAGTAGCTTTATGATAGAGTACGCGAGTAGCATGGATAAAAATGGAGCTACAATCCACATCTTCAGCATTTGTGAAACGATCTTCTTACGAAACACATCTACACCTTGCGATACTCCCATGCCGATAATAGCGGATGACGTAATTTGGGCAATAGGCAATGGAATACCAAAAAGTGCCGCGATAATGACTATGCATGAGCTTGTTGAAGAAATCGTTATTCCTTCCGTTAAAGAAACAGATGTAATTTTCTTTCCATTCGTCTCTAGTACTCTCGTTCCTAATAAGAATGCTCCTGCTGCTACAACAAGACCACCTAGTAGCGAAGCGGAAGACATAGGCAGCAAATGTGCACCGACTATAGGTGCAATCGCATTCGCTACGTTTTTCATTCCCGCTGAGTACGCTTCAAAAAATCCTGCTACAATCACAAGTATCGTAAACAATGGCTTCCATTTTCCTGATTCCAAATACGGATACTTGGTATGAAAGCGATGAATAAACTTGCCAGCCATATATGTAATCGTAAATGCTACTACGGGAGTCACAAACCAAAGTGATACGATAAATAGTACCTTTCCTACGTATAAAACCTTGTATGCAATACCTACACCTACTACTGAGCCCACTGTAATTTCACTCGTTGACAGTGGGATGCCGAGAACATTTGCAAGAAATAACGTAACGGTGGCAGCTAGAAGCGTTACTACAACAACTTCTACAGTGAACAAGTTCTCCGGAATAATACCGGAGCTGATTGTTTTTACAACCATTTGTCCACCCAAAATAGATCCTCCAATAATAGCAATTGCACACACCAATAGTGCAACATACTTGCTTTTAATAGCACCGGATGCATAAGCCACTCCCATAGATGCTGCTGCCCCGCTCGCTCCTATATTTAAAGCAAACATAAATGCGATACAAAACGCGATTGTGATCATACCTACTCATCTCCTCTATTGATGAAGACCACATTCCGTTTTTGAAATACCTGCCCAGCGCCCATCTCGTGAATCTCCTCCATCCTTGACAGGACGCGTACACTTTTCACAGCCAATGCTTGGATATCCATGATCATGCAATGGGTTGTACGGTAAATTATGATTGTACACATAGCGCCATATTTCTTTATTTGTCCAATGAATAAGAGGACATATTTTAATAGAATGAAACTTATGATCTTGATTAATAAATTGAACATGCTGCCGCGTTGGAGATTGCTCTCTTCGTAGACCAGAAATCCAAGCCTTTCCTTGTGACAACGCCTCGCGAAGCGGCTCTATTTTCCTCATTCCACAGCACGCATTTGGATCGCGCTCCCATAATGCAGCGCCGTATTTTTGTTCCTGTTCTTCTACACTTAGCTTTGGTGTCTTCATTTCAATTTTTAATAACGGGAAACGTTCTTTTATTTTCGCAATTGTTTCATACGTTTCTTTAAAATGAAGATTCGTATCCAAGAAAACAATCTTCGCATCTGGCTTTACTTGCTGAATGAAATCAATAAGTACAATTCCTTCGATTCCAAAACTACACGCGTACACGATATCTTCCCCGTATTGCTCATACGCCCAGCGGACTACAGAAAGAGCTCCCTTTGTTTCATCATTGTCTGTAAACGAAAGCTCTGAAT
>NZ_JBXKMX010000137.1:0-12335 GCF_056992975.1 Ectobacillus sp.
CATTTTAGGCTATACTAAAGTTGCAAGGAGGAATGAATCATGAGAGTAGATGGACGTCAAAAGGATGAACTACGACGTATACATATTCATACAAACTATTTAAAACATCCAGAAGGCTCTGTTTTAATTGAAACAGGAGATACGAAAGTAATTTGTAATGCCAGTGTAGAAGACCGCGTACCCCCATTTATGAGAGGGGAAGGGAAAGGCTGGATAACAGCCGAATATTCAATGATTCCACGTGCAACCCAGCAGCGCACCATTCGTGAGTCAAGCAAGGGGAAAGTAACAGGACGCACAATGGAAATTCAACGATTAATCGGTCGTGCACTCCGGGCTGTGGTTGATTTAGAAGCACTTGGTGAGAAAACGATTTGGATTGACTGTGATGTAATTCAAGCGGATGGCGGAACAAGAACGGCCTCCATTACAGGTGCCTTTGTCGCGATGGTACTAGCATTTCAAAAGCTCGTGAACGATGGAAGGCTATCTAAAATTCCGGTAACCGATTATTTAGCGGCAACCTCGGTTGGAATATTGGACGAGCTAGGAGCGGTGTTAGATTTAAACTATGCAGAAGATTCCAATGCCAATGTAGATATGAATGTCATTATGACAGGGCAAGGAAAATTTGTAGAAGTACAAGGTACGGGTGAGGAAGCTACGTTTAGCAAAGAGGAACTATCTCAATTGCTAGCTTTAGCAGAAAAAGGAATCAACTCACTTATTGAAATCCAAAAACAAGCGTTAGAAAGCATTGGAGAAACGATAACTATTCAATGAAGGGCTGGAGCGCTATGAAACAAGTAGTAATTGCTACAAAGAATATGGGCAAGGTAAAGGATTTTGAACAGCTCTTTGCGAAATATGAATTAGAGGTTAAATCCTTGCATGACTTTCCTCATATTGAAGAACCTGAAGAAACAGGGGAAACATTTGAAGCAAATGCAATTATTAAGGCTGATAGCCTATGTAAGCAACTTGGACAAGTTGTAATTGCAGATGATTCAGGTCTTATGGTGGATGCATTGTTTGGAAATCCGGGTGTACGATCTGCTCGTTATGCCGGAGAAGAAAAAGATGATGATGCAAACATCCAAAAAGTACTGGAAGAATTAAATGGAGTTCCGGAAGAAAAACGTACTGCACGTTTTTATTGTGCGCTAGCAGTTGTCTTCCCTGATGAGAAAGAACCGATTCTTGTAAACGGAACAATTGAGGGAACCATTTTGGAACAGCCACGCGGCGACAATGGCTTTGGGTACGATCCAATCTTCTATGTAGAAGAACTGAAAAAATCAATGGCTGAGCTGTCTCGTGAAGAAAAAAATAAACGGAGTCATAGAGCAAGAGCGCTTCATAAATTAGAGAAAAAAATTCCTGAGTGGTTTTAAGACAACAAGAGGCAAAGGGTGAAGAAATATGAAAGCGTTGATTGTAAGCGATAGCCACGGTTTAACAAGCGAACTTAAGAATTTGAAACAGCAGTATGAACAGGAAGTTGATGTAATGATTCATTGCGGAGATTCTGAGTTGTCCATACAAGAAACGGACGGTTTTGAGATTGTAAGAGGCAATTGCGATTATGAAACGTCATATCCTAGTGATATTGTTACGGAAGTAGACGGAATTCGCTTTTTTATTACGCATGGTCATCGTTACAATGTGAAAATGACGCTACAAAACGTGCTCTATAAAGCTAGAGAATGCCAGGCACAAGTGGCTTGCTTTGGCCATTCTCACATTATGGGTGCAGAAGTCGTTTCGGGAACGCTGCTTATTAATCCTGGAAGCATTGCACTCCCTCGTATGCGTAAAGAAAAAACCTATGTTTTACTAGAAATTGAAACGAACGTAGCCACGGTTCAATTTCTAGATTTAGAAGGAAACGTAGTAATAAAACGAGAATTGTCTTTAAACGAGTAAGAATAAATCGTTCAAATGAAAGATGAAGAACATCAAGCCTTCTTTTTAGTAGGATAGAGAAAATGTTTCTATCCTACTAAAAAATATGTTGACTTTGTTATGGTACAAGATTATAATAAAAAACGTCGACACAACGACGTTGCAATAAATGATTTATGCGGGTGTAGTTTAATGGTAGAACTCCAGCCTTCCAAGCTGATAGCGTGGGTTCGATTCCCATCACCCGCTCCATAATGTCCCAGTAGCTCAGCTGGATAGAGCAACGGCCTTCTAAGCCGTCGGTCGGGAGTTCGAATCTCTCCTGGGACGCTTTTATCTACATATCGAATCGCTATATATAAGCCTTTTAGGACGCCAAATGAAATGTCAGTGCATCGGTCAAAAGCCGAAATGACTTACAATTAGGCGTATGCTAGAAGGCTTTTTGTTTTATGAAAAAAAGGAATACTATCTATTTCGGAGGACTTAATAAGCATAGGCATTAGGCTGATGTAAATGGGGATTTTCAGTGGTCTTGGCAAGTGGGAGGCCGTACATATTTAGGGACTGTTCCTGTATCATGTAATGGTGCCAGTGTAGACACACCATTTACTGTTGTATAGTAGTAAATGAAAGAATATAAATCAAAAGGCGAACCTATAGATGGTTCGCCTTTCGTTTGTATTAGGTCGAAAACGAATCATGGTAAAAGGAAACCTGGTAACAAAATCAATGTCGAACATAATCTGAAAAAAAGTGATATATTTGTTAGCTAAATTCTACTCTATAACTACATATCTTACCTTTCCCCGATAAAATAAGTAATCCTTTTTAACTGTATTGAATTCTATTATTTCTTTATTTATTTTAATAGTCTACTATAATTAAAATAAACGAGTATTATCTTAAAATATTTTAGATTGCAAATCTAGAGGAGAAAACAAGGCGTGAATAAAAAAGTTGTAAGAATATTAGTACAAATGACTGTCGCTACTGTGCTTGTGCAAGTAAGTGTGCCTTTGATTCATACTAGTGCACAAGAAATACAGCAAAACAAGGAACAAACAGTATTGGTTGTCTATAAAAATCAAGAAGGGAAAAATACAGTTTTACAACATAGCAAGAATATTGAGCACCAATTTGAAAGCGTTTCTGCTGTATCCGCAACGGTTGACCAAACTGATATTACAAATTTAAAAAACAATCCGAATATTGCTGATGTCGAACCAAATGTAACCGTTAAATTGCAAGACGTTCCCGGAACATTCGTTAAAGCGCAAATGACTACGGTGACAAATGGACAAAATTCTCAATGGGATATGCAAGCTGTACAAGCCCCCCAAGCATGGCAAGCAGGATTGACAGGAAAAGGTGTAAAGGTTGGAATTATTGATTCAGGGATTGCTTCTCATAGTGATTTGACTATTGCTGGCGGCGTATCAGAAGTTAGTTACACAACATCATATGCTGATGATAATGGGCATGGCACACATGTAGCTGGAACGATTGGTGCAACAGGTAACGGAACGGTACAAGGGGTTGCACCTGATACGCAGCTCTATGCTATCAAGGCAATGGACAGCACTGGCACAGGGACGTTGCAGAATATTATTGCAGGGTTGGACTGGGCAATTCAAAATAATATGGATATCGTGAATTTATCTTTTGGAGTAGATACAGATAGTCCTTTATTGCATAATATGATCGACGAAGCTTATAATCGAGGGATTTTACTAGTTGCATCAGCTGGAAATAATGGAGATGCAACAGGTACAGGAGATACGATGCTGTATCCTGCTAAATATAGCAATGCCATTTCAGTAGGTTCCGTTGATCAGGATTTAAGTCGCTCCTCTTTTTCTTCGACAGGTCAAGAATTAGAAGTAAGTGCTCCTGGTTCCAATATCCTATCTACCTATTTAAATAATGGATATGCAATCGGCAGTGGTACATCAATGGCAGCACCGCACGTTGCAGGAGTTCTCGCTTTATTAAAACAAAAATATCCGTCTATGACGAATGCTCAGCTTCGTCAAGAGTTGGATAAGGATACAAAGGATCTTGGCATTGTCGGAAAGGATACATTATTCGGATATGGATTGGCAGAATACCCTGCCCAAGAAACAGTTCAGCCAGCACCAACCCCGAGTAATCAAACAGTCAGCTTTGATGCGATGTTTGTCCACACGGCGGGGAATGCCATTTGGACCAGCCCATATGGTGATCAGGGAGCTAATTACGTGGGGGATACTACTGTGTATGCTGGCAAAGTTGTCCACGTTACTTCTGAGACACAAAGAGGGAACGTGCTTTGGTGTTATGTCAATGTAAATGGTCAGCCAATTGGCTGGGTGGACAATCGGGTGTTGGAAAACGTTTCTATTGTTAATGATCAAGATGCAAATCAGCTGGTTAAAAGTACTACCGGTAATGGAGTATGGTCCGCTCCTTATGGTATACAAGGTTCCAGTTATGTTGGATCAACAAATAATTATGTAGGAAAAGTGATTAAGCTAATTCAAAAGATAAGTCTTAACAATGTTGTATGGTATCAATTCAGTGTAGATAACCAGGTAATTGGATGGATAGATGAGCGAGTGTTAAGTGATGTAACCGGTATTAATGACAGCAACCGTGATGCCGTAATGGGGGCAACCAGTATAAATAGCATCTGGTCTATGCCGTACGGTGTTCCCGGGGCGAAGTATCTAGGTTCAACAGACTTGTATGCCTATCGTAATAGTACAATCTTGAATACTACTACGTATCATAACACCCTTTGGGACAGAATCAGTATAGATGGACAAGCAATTGGCTGGATTGATAATAATGCTTTGGATACATTAGGTGTAGCAAAAGCTGAAAATTTGGATGTGACGATAGGCAGTACTTATAACAATGGAATATGGTCAACTCCTTACGGAACCCTGGGTGCAACGTATCTGGGAAGTACGAATGATTTTATTTATCAAACGGTTCATGTAGTAATGAGCGTTCAAAAGGGAAATACATTATGGTACCAGATTCAAAAAGACGGAAAATTTTTAGGGTGGATCGATGCAGGAAAGGCATTGACTGATTTGACTGATATACAAGATGAGAACCAAACAGCTCTGATGGGCTATTCTGGTAAAGGGGACGCAATTTGGAATATTCCGTACGGAGAGTATGGTGCCAAATTCGTTAACCTTGTCGATCAGTATAGCTATCAAACGGTTCAAGTAGTGAAAAGTGCCAAAAAAGGTCAAACAGTGTGGAATGAAATTTCCATAGGAGGCAATGTAATAGGATGGGTGGATGCCAATAATATCTATACAAATGTTGCCAACGTACAATCTGAAAATAGAACTGCGTTTGTTGTCGCTTCAGATGGAAATGCAGTTTGGACAGCTCCATATGGGGAACATGGCGCAAGTTATGTAGGTCCCGCAAGTAATTATACAAACAAGCCACTTCAGCTTATTCGCAGCCTGGATATGGGAGGGGTACATTGGTATCAATTCAAAGTCGATAACCATGTTGAAGGCTGGATTGATTCACGTGCTATTTCAGGGTAAGTAGCTAGCCTGGGTATCTTGATACATCTTTAAAATAAAATGACAAAGCGGGTACACCATAGTACTGAGATATACCCGCTTTGTCGCATTTTAATAGGTGCCAAATAGATTAGACTTTAAAAATCAACTTCCTCTTCATCCTCTTGGTCTATTCCACCTGTGACTTCCTCTGCGTATATTATTTTACCAGAAGACCATTCTTGTATATCAGTAGCACGTCCTGTTTCTTTCTGTACAATCTGAACCGGAGCGGTTTTAAGTAATTCTTCTATCATAGTAAGTTTGTCCATGATTCGGTCTTGTTCCTCTTTTTTTGTGACCAACTCTACGATAAATGGTGCTAAGGATCGGCTCTTTGCTTTTTCATCTAGTATGCGATAAATCGGTTCAGGTATTTCAGTTGTAGAGAAAGCCATTTTCTCTCTTCTTTTCATATGCAATCACACCTTATATTGTGATTTTTGTCATTTCGTTTAAACTTAATATTTCTAATGCACATAAATTAATCGTTCGAGGCGTAGGAGCGAATATTTCGTTTTCATCGTATTCGATAATATCGTGTAGAAAAAAGTGGTTATGTTCAGCGATGCGTTGTGTCACATGCTGTAATAAGCTGTTTTTTATATAAGGTTCTAGAATAGGAGATTCCCCGCCAATATAAATGAACTTTAACGGTTCATCATTTGATGAAATAAATGATTCTAGTACTGCATGTTCGAGGGAGGAGGCATATTTAGCAAGTGTTTCTTGAAACAAATTCGTAAGGTCGTAGCTTTCACCTGTATTTTCATTGTTTAATTTGTATTGCTGAGACTTGTAGTGGTTTACAATAAACTTTTCGAGTGCTCGTAATTCCTTAAACTTTTCGAGTAGTTTTTCTTTTCTAAAATCCTCTAAATATCCTAAGAAAGGGACAATGTCGATTACTTGAAAAGCATCACGGTCTTTTGGAGAAGTGAGACCTTTTCCTAACAACACTGCATCGGTAGATCCTCCTCCAATATCGACCAACACCACTTTATAGGCGTTAAATTGTTCGGCTTCGCGTCGTTTTACAATCTTTATAATCTTTCCTTCATGATCTTGTTTCATCATTTTATATTTAATCGAGTGGCGAGCAACTTCGCATTCGATTTTACATTTCGCTCGGCTAACGGTGATATGTAGTTCTTTGCTCATACCAGGTGTATGGATGATAACCGAGTGTTCAGTATGAAATCGCTTTTCCATCATGTTTTGAGCGGTGCTAAATTTTTCTTCTCGTTTTAGCAGCCAGATAGGTAGCATCATATGCATCGATTCAATCTCGATAGTGGAGTCTTCTTCGTTTTGATTATGCATTGCATGATAATAGGAAATAGCGCTTAAGAAAATGACATAGGGAATGTTGCTTTTCATCTTATCGTGCATTCGGTTTACATGGGAATTAGCCTGCATGGCATGTTCTGCGGCCTCCCCTACAAGAAAGTACTTTGTTTCAAGTCCTAGGGTGGTAGAGAGAAGCATACTTCCTAATAAATCTTTTGGATTAGTAATGGTATCTGTAAAGTGTCGTTCTGCCTCTTGCTTACTAAGTTCAACGACGTTGGTAGGAAGCTCGATATAATACCCGTCCACAAGAAAATTGCTTGTACTATTCCCGAAATCAGCATTGAATCGCATTACCTTCATTATATTCCACACCCTCTTTCTTAAAATGAATTCATATTTATTTGATACTAATTTTATCAAAAATGGTATAATTTACAATGATTATATGGAGGATTCAGGAAAATAGTGTTCGACAATTCTTATTTAAGTGTAACTTATGTGTACATACGTAATAGAGGTATGGTTTGTATACAACTAACAGAAGGGGAAGATTGAAATTGAGATTGGAATACATGTCAATTGTTGTGTTTATATAGTTCTTTTGCTATAGTTACTTTTAAGTGTATAAAAGACTAAAAGAGGCGAAAGCATGAACGAAAATGAAGAGAAAATCGTGCTGTTTCCAAACCTTTCTGACCGTTTGCGCGATAGGGGATTTGACGCTTTACATGCCAAACAATTCGAAGAAGCATTGCCATATCTCAATCAGCTTCGTATGTATGGCTTGCATGATGAGCATTCTGAGTTTGCTGCTGTTGTTTGCCTCATTGAACTTCATGATTGGAAGGAAGCTAAAGCACGCTGTAATGAGTTGTTAGATGCTAGCGATGAATTACAAACGGATGTAGAAGACATCTTTATTACCATTCTCGTACAGTTACATGATTATCGTGCAGTTATTAATGCGTTAAATCAGATTTTAGAAGAACCGGATATTTCAGAAGAACGAAAGCAAAAATTTTCTGCCCTTTATTCATTTGCACAGAATATGTTGCAAGAAGAGGTACCCATACCTAATGAATCGGAGTTAACAAAAGTGTTTGAGGGTAAGGATCTTGTAAAGCAGTTACGTGCATTGCAGGAATTACGGGAACGTGGAATGATACACGCATATTCCTTTCTCAGGTCTTTTTTACAGCAAGAGCATCAGCATCCTTACATAAAATCAATGATTGTACATATGATGATGGAATACGAAGTAGCTGAGGAAATTGAAGTTGTTAAATATGGTCGCTCTGTAACGGTCGTACCTAAAGAACTTCTTGCTGAGAAAGATTCACCGTTCTCTAAAGAAGTTTTACGACAAGTAGAGCAAATTATGGGACAGGATAATCCCACTATGTTCCAAGCTGTCGAAGAGTATTGGTATCAAGTGATTACTATTTTGTTTCCACTTAATCCATCACCTGAGAATGAAAGTCTATGGGCTGCAGCATTGCAAAAAATTGGGGAAGAACGTTTTTTCATGTATGCAGATGATGACAAAATTGCCAAGCAATATGGAGTTACCACTACTGCATTACATCGTGCATATGAAGAACTATTAATAATAGAAAAAGACGAGTATTTAAACGTATAACGAAAAAAATACTCCAATTATTGAAAGCACAGATTTGTATGATATAATGTAATGGTTGTATAATGCGCAAATATGCATTTTTGCGGGTAATATTTACTATTTCCTTGCAAATTTCGTATGATTCTCGGACATACATACCGAGTTTTAATAGCTTATTATTTATAGTTGGAGGGAACGAATAAATGGCTACAAAATGGGAAAAATTAGAAAATAATGTAGGCGTACTAACAATTGAAGTAGAAGCAGAAGAAGTAAAAAAAGGGTTAGACGCTGCATTTAAAAAAGTTGTGACACGTGTAAATGTACCAGGATTCCGTAAAGGAAAGGTGCCTCGTGTATTATTTGAAAGACAATTTGGTGTTGAATCTTTATACCAAGATGCATTAGATATCTTATTGCCTGAAGCATATTCAAAGGCAATTGATGAAACGGGTATTTTCCCAGTTGCTCAACCTGAAATTGATGTTGAACAAATGGAAAAAGGAAAATCTTTAATCTTTACTGCAAAGGTAACGGTTAAACCTGAAGTGAAGCTTGGAGAATATAAAGGCTTCGAATTAGAAAAACTAGATGCAACTGTAACAGATGAAGATATCGACAACGAATTAAAAGCATTGCAAGAAAAACAAGCTGAACTTGTATTGAAAGAAGAAGGAACAGTTGAAAAAGGCGATACTACTGTTATCGATTTTGAAGGTTTTGTTGATGGCGTAGCATTCGAAGGCGGTAAAGGCGAAAATTATTCTCTTGAAATTGGTTCTGGTTCTTTCATCCCTGGATTTGAAGATCAATTAGTAGGAGTGAAAGCAGGAGAAGAAAAAGACGTAGAAGTTACGTTCCCTGAAGAGTATCATGCTGCTGATCTTGCAGGTAAACCAGCTGTTTTCAAAGTATTGGTTCACGAAATTAAAACAAAAGAGCTTCCTGCTTTAGATGATGAATTTGCAAAGGATGCTAACGAAGAAGTTGAAACTCTTGATGAGTTGAAAGCAAAACTTCGTAGTGATTTAGAAGAAAAGAAAAAAGTAGAATCAGAAAACAAACTTCGTAACGATGCAGTTGAAAAAGCTGTTGAAAATGCAGAAGTAGACATTCCAGATGCTATGCTTGAAACAGAATTACACAATATGATTCATGAATTCGAGCACCGTATTGAAGCTCAAGGTATGAATTTAGAAATGTACTATCAATTCACAGGTACAGATGAAGGCAAATTAAAAGAACAAATGAAAGACGAAGCATTAACACGCGTAAAAACAAATCTTGTTCTTGAAGCTGTTATCGAAGCTGAAAATGTAGAAGTAACAGATGAAGATGTGGATGCAGAAATTGCAAAAATGGGTGAAATGTATAATATGCCTGTAGATGCTGTGAAGCAAGCACTTGGAAATCTTAGCGCTGTAAAAGAAGATTTAAAAGTTCGTAAAGCTGTAGATTTATTAGTTGCTAGCAATTAATAAATCAATGTTATATTTGTAGTTGAATGAGCGAGCATACATGCAAGGCACGATGGTAGATCGTGCCTTGTTTTATAAAAAAATTAAATTTTTTAGATGAAATGTTTATTAAATTTAAAGGAACTTTATGATTTTGTGTAGAATATATGTATTTTAAAAATTATATGCATTTTTTAATTAAAAAGTGCGACCATATCATTTGTATTTATTCAAGTGTAGTGACATAATATGTATTTACATAGGGTAGAAAGTTTAGGTTACATATAGTGGGTACTGTTTCTAGCACTTTTAAGGGGTGTGATGGTATGTTTAAATTTAACGAAGAAAAAGGACAATTAAAGTGTTCCTTCTGTGGTAAAACACAAACGCAGGTACGTAAACTTGTAGCAGGTCCTGGTGTTTACATTTGTGACGAATGTATTGAACTTTGTACAGAGATTGTACAAGAGGAGCTTGCAAAAGACGATGAAGTAGAATTCAAGGATGTACCAAAGCCTGCTGAAATCCTCGACATTTTAGATGAATATGTAATTGGACAAAACAAAGCGAAGAAAGCTTTAGCAGTTGCAGTATACAACCACTATAAACGTATTAACTCGAACAGCAAAATTGATGATGTTGAATTATCAAAAAGTAATATTGTATTAATGGGTCCTACGGGTAGCGGAAAAACGTTACTTGCTCAAACGTTAGCTCGTATTTTAAATGTTCCATTTGCTATTGCTGATGCTACTTCTTTAACAGAAGCAGGGTATGTTGGCGAAGATGTAGAGAACATTTTGCTGAAACTGATTCAGGCGGCTGATTATGATGTAGAGAAGGCCGAAAAGGGTATCATTTATATTGATGAAATTGATAAAGTAGCACGTAAGTCTGAAAATCCTTCTATCACTCGTGATGTATCGGGTGAAGGTGTTCAGCAAGCACTTTTGAAAATTTTAGAAGGTACGGTTGCTAGCGTTCCACCTCAAGGTGGCCGCAAGCATCCTCACCAAGAATTTATTCAAATTGATACAACAAACATTCTTTTCATTTGCGGTGGTGCATTTGATGGAATCGATCAAATCATTAAACGTCGTTTAGGTAAAAAGGTAATTGGATTTGGAACGGATGGTAAGAAAGACATTGTGAATGAAGATAAAATTCTATCACATGTATTGCCAGAGGATTTATTAAAATTCGGTTTAATTCCAGAATTTATTGGTCGTCTTCCTGTTATTGCTAACTTAGAACAGTTAGATGAAAATGCACTCGTGGAGATTTTAACAAAACCGAAAAATGCGCTCGTGAAACAGTATCAAAAGCTTCTTGAACTAGATAATGTTGAGCTTGAATTTGATAAAGAAGCTCTCGTTGAAATTGCACAAAAGGCAATTGAACGGAAAACAGGCGCGCGTGGATTACGTTCCATTATTGAGTCCATTATGTTAGATGTTATGTTTGAGCTTCCTTCACGAAATGATATTGATAAATGCATCATTTCCAAGGAAACTGTTGCAAATAATGCATCGCCAAAGCTTATTCTGCAAGATGGAACTGTACTTGATCACGATACGAAAACATCAGCATAACCAAATCATATTCAAAGTACAACTATATAGTATACAGAAGAAACAGCAATTCATAGAATTGCTGTTTCTTCTTATGTTTAGTCCCCTCTTTCCCAGGAGATACTACAAGTATTACTCGTTTGGGAGGGATTTTAATGAGCTGGACGAACGTAATTTTACTCGTTCAATTAGTGTTCGGTGTAATTGTCGGAGCGTATTTTTGGCATTTACTCAAAAACCAACGTACGCAACGAATTTCTATTGATAAAGAATCAAAGAAAGAGATGGAGCAACTGCGCAAGATGCGACTTATTTCGTTAACAGAGCCTTTAGCACAACGGGTTCGACCGACATCGTTTCAAGATATTATAGGTCAAGAAGATGGAATAAAATCGCTGCAGGCGGCACTTTGTGGTCCTAATCCGCAACACGTCATTATTTACGGGCCTCCAGGTGTTGGGAAAACGGCTGCAGCTCGTCTTGTACTAGAGGAAGCGAAGAAAAATCCAAAATCTCCGTTTCGGCCTAATAGTGTATTTATTGAGCTTGACGCTACCACTGCTCGTTTTGATGAACGGGGTATTGCGGATCCTCTTATTGGCTCCGTTCATGATCCTATCTATCAAGGCGCGGGCGCGATGGGGCAGGCAGGGGTTCCTCAACCGAAAAGAGGAGCCGTTACCGATGCACACGGGGGTGTTCTGTTTATTGATGAGATAGGTGAACTACATCCTATACAAATGAACAAAATGTTAAAGGTACTAGAAGATAGAAAGGTATTTCTAGAGAGTGCCTATTATAGTGAGGAAAATTCTCTCATTCCTACATATATTCATGATATCTTTAAAAACGGATTACCTGCAGATTTTAGATTGGTTGGAGCGACAACTCGTTCACCTGAAGAAATTTCGCCAGC
>NZ_JBXKMX010000138.1:0-2903 GCF_056992975.1 Ectobacillus sp.
GCTGATATGAAATTACGTCGTGAAAATGCGGGGAAACCACCGTTTGAAACATTCGGAATGGCAGCTTATGTTATTTGCCGTGATACACCAGAAGAAGCTCAGGCTGAATTAGATCGTATTACGGATATTAAGGATTCTAGTGGGTATGCAGGTTACGATGATTTCGTAAGCAAATCTCATCTTGAGCAACAAGTGAAATTGTATGACTATTCTGTTTCAAACCGTGGTTTGCGGCCAAATTTAATTGGAACCCCAGAGCAAATTGCCGATCAAATCTTAGCATTCGAACGTGCTGGAGTTGATCTTCTCATTCTTCAATTTTCACCACAATTAGAAGAAATGAAACGCTTTTCAGAGCAAGTTATGCCAATTGTAGAAAAGAAACGAGTACAAGCGATACAACTATAAGGAAAGAAGGAATTGTAGATGGCAAAGATTTATATTATTCATGAAAATGATGAATGGACGATTCATTTAACGAAACGCTTAGATGAATTGAAACTTCCATATGAGGTATTGCATTTAAATGCGGGAACAGTTGATTTATCTGCAGAGCCGCCAGAAGGAATTTATTATAGTCGTATGAGTGCTTCTTCTCATACTCGCGGTCATCGATTTGCTCCTGAACTTGCTGGATCCCTTATAGCATGGTTAGAACACCATGGTAGAAAAGTGTTTAATGGTAGCCGCGCTCTTCAATTAGAGGTTAGTAAGGTCGCACAATATTTGGCGTTAAATAAAGAAGGTATTCGTACACCAAAAACTATTGCAGCCGTTGGTAAGAAGCAAATAATTGAAGCTGCAAAACAGTTTGAAGGACAGCCTTTCATTACGAAACATAATCGTGCGGGTAAAGGTCTTGGTGTACAATTGTTTCAAACAATTGCTAGTTTGCAAGCATATGTAGAAAGCAGTGCATTTGAAGAACCAGTTGATGGTATTACGCTTATCCAAGAATATATACAATCACCAGAGTCATATATTACGCGTTGCGAATTTGTCGGAGGAACATTTGTATACGCAGTTCGTGTTGATACTTCTGAAGGATTTCAGTTATGTCCTGCTGATGCATGTCAAATTGGAGATTTATTTTGCCCAGTTGGTGAAGAATCGGATAAAAAACCGAAATTTCAAGTTATTGATGGATTTCAAGAATCTATTCTTAAAAAGTATGAAGCAGTCTTGGCAAATAACGGAATTTCTGTTGCTGGTATTGAGTTCATTCGTGATAGTAAAGGTGAAATCTATACGTATGATATCAATACGAATACAAATTATAACTCCGATGCAGAAGCAAATGCTGGAAAATACGGCATGCTAGAAGTAGCAAAATTCCTTGGAAAAGAATTAGAAAAGGAATACGGAGCTCGCGTTAAATAATCTTTTCTAATTGATACGATAAATAGTTTTTTTCATAAAAACGCCTTTGGTTTCTAACTGAAGGCGTTTTTATTATGAATCTTTCAACAAAATACAAGTCATATCCTTGTATTAGATTCATAAGCTTAATCAAGAGACTTTGTCTATTGCTATTCTAATGTAAAGGTGGCGCCTTCTTCTATGAAAAAACAAATGATTGCCACTTGTGTGCTGCTTCTATTGATCCTTATTCCTATTCATTCGCACGCGGCGGAAGGGGAGGGGAAACGCAGATCTGTAATGCTCATCTATGATGATTCTGGCAGCATGCGAACGAGTGGAAATGTAGAGGTTGATCGCTGGAAGTATGCCAATTACGCTTTGCAAAGCTTTGTTGGATTGCTAGATAGTAAGGATCGGTTTTCTTATGTAGCAATGAGCAATCCAACTTCAGAAGTAGCTGTCACTCTTGAACGGCGACAAGAAGAAATCAATCAGCTTCGTTCTATAGACAAATTTAAAGACACTCCGTTTCAATCCGTTGATACAGCGATAGAGGCAATGAAACGTCAAATGAAAGGGAACGAGTCTGATGAGTATTGGTTTATGATCGTTACAGACGGAGCCTTTAACGATTTGCAAGTTACAAATCCAGCTCAATATGCTAGCAATAAAAAAATGATGACAGATACACTTCAAAACTTTATGCAATTTACGACTGATAACCATATTTCAATTCACTTTCTTCTTATTACTATGGAATCAAATATAAGCAATGAGGAACGTCAGCAGATGAATACGTTTAAAGAAATTTGGAAGCAGACAACAAATGGATTGGTTCTAAGTAGTGATGGGGAAGATGGAATTATTCGAAGTGTAAATGAAGCAGCTGCACTTATATCCAATCGTGATCCATTTTCAAATATAGAAGATGTGCTAAAGCTTACGGTAAGAGATGCAACTATTTCGTTTGTATCACCGTTTCCTATGCGTCGTATTACAGTAGTTGAGCAGGAACATATTAACAATATTGTCGGTCTGTCTGATAAAGTCGCGACGACGGAGGGACCGTTCTTGATGAGTGCTCCGAAGATGCCAATGCTTGGCGGCGCAGTGGTTCATATGGAACATCGAGATGGGTCTGTCATGAAACCTGGAACGTATACGATGCAGCTTGAAAAACCAGTAGATACATCTAAAAGTTTGAAGGTACTTGTAGAGCCTGCACTTGATTTTACAGTCAACTTGTTTGAGAAGAATGGAAATCAATTAAATAAAAATGAGGGTAGTCTTTATGTAGGAAGTACAGCTATCATTGAAGCAAGACCCATTGATTTACCTATTCATCCTACCGACTATACAGCCTCCTATGAACAAAATGGTCAAACATACGAAATGAAGTGGAATGAGGAAAGAAAAGCATTTCAATATACAACCACAGTTGGAAATGAACTTTTGCAAGGAAATGTGGTAATGAGTATTAAAGGATTTTATCAGCAAACGAAAGAAATTAGGATTCATCCTGTTAGCAAGCCAAATTTCAC
>NZ_JBXKMX010000139.1:0-7529 GCF_056992975.1 Ectobacillus sp.
GCATTAACCCATTTACAAATACTTGAACCTGCGTTACATCATTGGTTAGTCTTGTAATTAAGGACGCCCGGTCGAATTCATCGATATTCTCAAAACTTAGCATTTGGATTTTCCGAAACAAATCGGCTCGTAAATCCATTCCAAAATGCTGCGAAACATAGCTAGATATAATATTGCGTGTCGAAGCAAAGACAGCTCCAAGCAAAGTAATAAACAGCATAAGTCCGCCGTATTTCATCACGTAAACCATATCTTTATTTGCAACACCATTATCAATAATGTTGGACAGTATAGTAGGCTGCAAGAGATCACATAATGCTTCGAACGTTAAAAAAACAATAGCGATAGAAAAAGGCTTCCAATATGTTTTACTATATTTCCGATACAACTTTATACCCCCCAAAAAATAATCAACTGCTGATCATCTATACTTCATTCTAACAATTTCTTTCTACTTTTAGTAAAATGAAAATAGTTATATATTTCAGAAAATTCTTTTTATAATTAGGTTAAATCGAGAAAGGAAGTAAGTGCCATGGAACATTCTATCCGGCAAATCAGTCGTACAGTGACGAATCAAACGAGAATTGATACATTTTTATCTGAGGCAAAAACCGGTCATTTAGGTCTCACTGATAAGGAAACTCCTTATGTAATACCCTTAAACTTTATATGGTGGAATCACACAATTTATTTTCACGGGGCAGCTGAAGGAAGAAAGGTTGAGATTATAAAAGAAAATGCAAATGCTTGCTTCACTGTAAGCGAGGACTATGGAACTTTAGTTGACCCCATTCCTGCCCATACCGATACTGCCTATATGAGCGTTCTCCTATTTGGAACGGTCGAAATTGTACAAAGTATAGAAGAAGCCACTGCGGCCCTGCAGCAGCTATTACATAAGTACGTTCCAGGATATTACCAATCACCGCTTGCAAAAAGCCACGTGGAAAAATACAGCTCATCTTTGGGTAGTAAAACTATGGTATTCAAAATCCAGCCTACTAGTATGACCGCAAAGGAAAATAAACAAATAGAATCACTTACATTTTTTTCTGGTCGCACAGTTCAAGATGATTTATAAAAAAGGGAAGCTATCTGTTTTCATAACAGACAGCTTCCCTTTTCTGCTTCTATTTATATTACACGCTCACTTTTTTCTTATTGGTACGCTCTACCGTAATACCGGTTGTTTCTTCAAAATCATATAAGTTTGTAGGTAAATCTGTAAAACGTTCTAGCTCGTTGTAAGCAGGAATACCATGATAGGACATGTCGAGACCTTCTTCTTCTTCCCGTTCGGTTGCCCGAAGTCCCACTGTCACATCGGATACCTTTGCCATAAACGCTCCGCCAATTAACCCCCAAGCAATAACAACAACAGCTCCAAGCAATTGAACACCTAACAATGCTGCATGCCCAGTCGTGAACAATCCTTGACTACTATCAAACAAACCAACCGCTATTGTTCCAAATACCCCATTAAAACCATGAACCGCTACAGCACCAACCGGATCATCAATTTTCAAATTATCGATAAACAGCGTTGCATAAATAACGATTACACCACTAATCGCACCAATAAGAATAGCGCTTGTTTCTGAAACATAAGCACACCCTGCTGTAATTGCCACTAAACCAGATAGCACTCCGTTTATAGTCATACTCGGATCTGCTTTTCCAAACTTCATCGTAGTTAAAAATAATGCAACCGTACCACCAGTCGCGCCTGCAAGCATCGTATTTAAAGCAATCGGTGCAAGTGCCGCACTTGATGCATCAAGCGTACTTCCAGCATTAAATGCAAACCAGCCAAACCAAAGAATAAATGCTCCCGCTGAAGCTAATGGAATATTACTTGGTGCAAATACATTTGCACTCCCATCCGTATTAAATCGTCCTTTACGTGGTCCGATAAATTTCGCCATTGCAAGTGCCGCAAACCCGCCAACAGCATGAATCGCAGCCGATCCAGCAAAATCCTTCATACCCATCTTTGCAAGCCATCCATCACTATTCCAAATCCAATGACCAGAAAGCGGATATACAACAATCGTAATGAGTGCAGCCGTTACCAAATATGCTTTAAAATTCATTCGTTCCGCCACTGCACCGGAAACAATGGAAATACATGCAACCGCAAATCCAATTTGAAACAGCACATAAGCAGCACTAGGAAGCGGAATAGAAAGAACAATATGATCAGGATTTCCAAATAAATTTGTTCCAATTACGCCAAACGCATCCTTACCATACATCACACCGAATCCAATCAGCCAATATGCCAATGCTCCGACTGTTAAATCCACAAAAATCTTCATTGTCACATTCACTGCATTTTTCGTTCGGACAAATCCCGATTCTAGTAAGCTGAATCCACCTTCCATAAATAAAATCATGGCTGCCGAGATGACAACCCAAATCGTATTAATGTACATAAGCTCCATGGTTGTCACTCTCCCTGCTCGATTAATTCATCAATGCTTTCGTCCATTTCTTTCGTACGAATATTGTAAGCTTCAAACACCGGGTATACAAAAATTTTCCCATCCCCATCTTCACCCGTATGCGCGTATTCCATAACCGTCTCAACAGTTTTCTTCACCATATAATCAGATAGAACAATTTCCAGCTTCACTTTCGGATGGAGCGTCACTTTATAATTTTTCCCTCTATACACACCTTTTTGATCCTTCTGCTTCCCTCTACCCACAACTTGAGAAACAGTAAAACTTGTAATCCCTATATTTCGCAATTCCTTAATTGTCTCTGTAACTTTCTCGGGTCGAATAATAGCTTCAATCTTTTTCATTTTCGCACCATTCCTTGTTAGATTTTCTAACACATTATGATATTTATTATAACAATGGTTTTCCTTGTGTCAATAAGAAATTTGAAAATTTAAAAATTCAAAAAAGCATGCTTCATGTAGCATGCCCTTCTCCTATTCTTACATTTCTAGCTTTCTACTATTTAATTTTCTGAAGAAAACATATAACCATCACTAGATAAGACTAGGAAAATTGTCTCACCTGGACACCATAAATATCGGAAACTACCCCCATAATAATGGGCGATAAACCAAACATTACCGAATTAATCGTTTGAAGTAATGCCTGATAGGGAATATTTACAAATTGCTCAAAAAAACCATTGAAAGCTGAAAAAATAAGACAAAGAGTCGAAACGAATAAAATTGCAGCAATACATACACCGCCTCCAAGCATGCTATTTCTCTATCTTCAGACGAAGGAACTCTTATTCCCATAATTAGTGACATCAGTATTCTCATTTATTAAATTGATGCAATATACATCATGATTCTTTATTAAAAATAAATTATGCTTTCTTCCTATTGCAAAATCGTATGTAAGAATCTTTCCTTGTTCATCTACTGGTGTATAAGTTACTGTGCGTTCGTTTTTTATAGAATAAAGATGAACCAAACCCTTTTCTTTATAACCGTGCCCAAATAGTGCAAACTCTTTCCATACTGCGAAGGCATGGCTTCCCCTGATTGAGACATTGTGGAACACCTGATAATCTGTCTTATTTTTTATTTGAACAAGAGGAAAATCAGAGTAATAGTACGTATATACTTCTTCATCCGAATATGCATTTAATGCATAGCAACAGTCAATAATAGGAACTACGTCAGAGAAAGAAAACTCGAATATAAGATCCCCTTTCTGATTAAAACAATTTAAGCCGGTTTGTGCTAATTCAAAATCCCCATATATCCCCTCATCATAATAACCAACCCAAATATCTCCGCTTTCAGTTACCTGTACATGCTCCACACTATGACCTACGTGAAAGGAATGTAGAAAACTACCATCCTCTTTATAGATAAAGGCATTAGGATCTGTATCATTACAAACGATTGCATTTACAAGCAACCAATTTTTTCCTAGCTGCTGAACATAGTGGAAGCTTTCATTAACAGAAGGAAGTGTAATCGTCTTTACTTTTTTATCTATAATATGATATAAGACATAATCGTTTGCTTTGTTTCTTTTTTTACCCACCAAGATAAGTAGATTGCTATTATAATCGGCAAAAACACCGCATGTGTCTGCGTTTTTCCTTACATCGCTCAAATTAAAGATATGTTTTGCTGGTAGCGTTCGCACTAGACCTTCCCCCCCTTTTTAATTCATTTAAATTGTGGGCAATCATCAATCGTTATAATCACTATGTCTACCTTTTTATACTTACTATTCTATTTCTTTCATAATTATCTATTTCCTTCTCAAACACTGATAGCTGTTCATCAAGTTATTTCATAGTACAATTATGAAATATTTGATATACTTTCCTATATCAAAATAAACAGAACAGCTCATTCAAGACAAAAATAATACATTCTATTATATATTTATTATGATTATTTGTTATATTTAGACGAAGATTGGAATTGCCAATCACAAAATTGTTATAAAGTTATGCGTTTTATATCCGTATTCAATCCAATTTATTTGCTAAGTTTAAATTGCATAGTTGAAAGTGTTTTCTCTACGTTTTATATCTACTTTATTTGACATTCAACCCGGATTACCTACTAATAGGAACTCTTTCCTTCAACAGAGCATTTACTTTTCTTTACCCCTCTTCTATTTAGCACTTTTAACACAATTCGATTTTTCACTTTTTAAAACAAGGAGTTTGAGAATATTGCAAGATTATACATACACGCCGAATGTAGTAAAAGGAATAGAGCGACAGAATCCTATTGCCATTTTGAATAAAATGGGGGCTATTATCGATATCAACGATGCGCTTAGTGATATTTCTAAGTATAGCCCGGAAGAAGTAGTAGGAAAATTATACAAATCTATAATTGCTCCCAATTATGCTACGAACGACAAGCTTAATAGTCTATATCACGCAATAGAAGAAGGAAACGAATGGAAAGGGGAAATCCTTCTTTCAGCAAAAGATGGAATCGATTATTGGCTAGATATGCTGCTAGTACCTGTTTGCGATGATCATTCCAAGGACGTTTCATATATTGCCTTCCATACGAACAAAACAGCTTATAAATCGCTAGAAGAGGAGCACTTGAAAATAGTCAAACAGCTTGACGATATTAATTATGCGTTAAATATATCAACAATCGTGGCTACTACCGATAAATACGGTGTTATTACATATGTAAATGATAAATTTTGTGAAATTTCTCAATTCTCGAAGGAAGAACTAATTGGAAATACTCACCGCCTTATTAAATCAGGCTTCCATTCAAAGGATTTTTTCAAAGAATTATGGACTACCATTAAAGCCGGAAAAGTATGGAAAGGGGAAGTCAAAAATCGTGCGAAGGACGGTTCCACCTACTGGATGAATACTTCAATCGTACCCTTTTTAGATGAAGAAGGAGTTCCATATCAATATATGGCAATTCGGTCAGATATTACAGATCGAAAAAAGGCGGAAAGCTCATTAAAAGAGGCATTAAAAAATGACTTTCAAACAACCATTAAAAATATGGAAAACTGCATATTTAAATATCGCAAGAATGATGATGGAAAGTTTGTGTTTACTCTTTCAGAAGGAAAAGGTGCTGAGAAAATCGGTTTTGTAACTGATAAAATATACAATAAAGAGATAAAGGACTTTTTTGATGCTAGTGTTACACCGTATATACATACCTTTTTCTCGAAAGCCTACGAGGGAATGGCAGTAAATTTTGAGATGCAGTTAAAAGAAACAGACCTCTTGGTCGATCTTTCACCGATCATTCATAATGGCAAGGTTCTAGAAGTCGTTGGTACAGCAACGGATATAACGAAACGAAAAAACGCTGAACAAACCATTAACCATATGGCGTATCATGATGCACTCACTGATTTGCCAAATCGATTACTGTTTCATAAACGAACAAACGAAGCAATCCGTAACTCCCAAGTTAATAAGGAAACATTCGCGGTTGTATTTTTAGATATAGATCGGTTTAAAAACATCAATGACTCACTTGGTCACAGTACGGGAGATCAAATTCTAGTAGAAGTTGCAAAGCGATTAGTAAGCTGTATTGGAAAAGAGAATGTCGTGTCGCGTCAAGGAGGAGATGAGTTTACACTTCTTATAAAGAATAGTAATGATGAAAGGATTACTGCTTTCATAAATCGTATTAAACAGCGATTTTCTGATGTGTTCATTATCGGCCATCACGATATATATATAAGCCCAAGTATTGGAATCAGCATATTTCCTAAGGATGGAAAAGATGTCGAAACCCTGCTTAGAAATGCAGATGCAGCCATGTACGACGCCAAGCAAAAAGGAGAAAATAATTTTAAATTTTTCACACCCTGTTTGCATAAGCAAATAAGTGAAAAGGTAACATTAGAAAGTAAATTACGGAAAGCACTTGAGAACAATCAATTTAAACTTGTATACCAACCTCAAATGGATAGTTACACCAATCAAATCATCGGGATTGAATCGCTCATTCGTTGGGAACATCCTGATATCGGAACCATTAGTCCCTTAGAATTTATAGCTTTAGCTGAAGAAACCGGATTAATCATTCCGATTGGTGAATGGGTATTGCGAACAGCATGTATGCAAAATAAAAAATGGCAGCAAACTGGATTTAATTGTTTGCCAATAAGTGTAAATGTATCATTAAAACAATTTAATCAAACTAACTTTGTAGAGTTAGTTAGCAACGTCCTGCAAGAGACAGGATTAGCACCAGAATATTTAGAATTAGAAATAACTGAAAGTATGACTATGGACATCAAACTAGCAGAAGAACAATTAGAAAATTTAAATACATTAGGTGTGAAAGTGAGTATTGATGATTTCGGAACCGGATACAGTTCGCTACATTATCTAAGTAAATTGCCTATTTACAAATTAAAAATTGATCAATCCTTTATCAAACATCTAAACAAGAAAAATCAAGCAATTGTGAAATCTATTATCGCATTAGCAAAAAACCTAGATATAGATGTGATTTCAGAAGGTGTTGAAACAGAGGAACAATTGAATTTTCTTAAGCAGCAGCAATGTTACAAAATACAAGGATATATCTTCAGTAAGCCCCTTTCTACCAACGAGATAACAGATTTCTTACAACGGGAAAATAATAAATTTAGGATCTAATTCTAAAGATGTAAACTCGATTACAATTAAAAAAGTCCGATTCTATACGAATTTATTTGTATAGAATCGGACTTTTTTACGAATGTTTAAGAATTCAGTTTCCTGCACCCGTTCTAGCTAAGCCTTGAAAGATTAAATCTACCGGAGTTCCTTTTCAATTGCAACTTGTTACATGTGACAACATGCATTGAGTTGGAATACAAAATTTATCTACGATTTATACAATAGACTTATTATTATGATGCAACCCACGTAAGACCCCTACTTTTTCAAGGAAAAGGGCTTCCTCCTATTAATGAAAAATAAAATTTAATATTTCTATTTCTCTTTACTTTAAACAAGATTACAATGAATTTTGTGCATAAATAATATTTCATTAAAAATAAGGAGAATTGCTTTTGGTTGTTCAAAGAAAT
>NZ_JBXKMX010000140.1:0-7058 GCF_056992975.1 Ectobacillus sp.
GCATTTTGAAATCCTTTTACAAGAAAAAGAAGGTATGTATCAATTAGAGGAAAGCCAAGATCATGTGCTTGTATATTATGAACAGTCTGATTATATTTTCATTGATTATATTCTAGTGAATGGAGAATGCCGTGGTAAAGGGATAGGGAGTATCGTTCTTAACCAGCTAAAGTCAAAGGGGAAAGCTATTATACTGGAGGTTGAACCAATTAATCCTTTAGATCCAGGCTCGGAGAAAAGAATTCGATTCTATGAAAATAATAATTTTTTAAAGATGAATACCATTCAGTATGAAAGAATTCATACGGTCACAAATGAGAAGAATATGATGGATGTTTTTTGCTGGGCACCGGTACATAAAACGGAACAATGGGTATATGACCGAATGAAATCAATCTATAATGATGTACATGCTTTTAAAATAAGGGAATTATATGGGTGCAATCCTCAGCCAGTATCAGATGTACTCTGGCTGAAAGAACTAATGTATGGTAAGTCTTGAAATGGTTAAACCAATATCCAAGGTGAGTTCCCCAATGCTGCTCTTTTTATAAATTTTTAAACCTAGTATAAGTATAAATTTTATGTATATATATACATGCAGTCACGAGGAGGATAGTAATGAAAGTATCTATAATTGGTACTTCTGGATATGGCGGTGGCGAACTTTTTCGCATATTACATAATCATCCTTTATTTCGTATACAATCTGTCCATACAACAAGGGATGAGATTCCGTTATATGAAGAGTTTCCACATTTGAACGGAATTACAAGCTTAAAACTTGAGCATATCGATGCTGAAGAAATAGCGAAGCATTCAGATATCGTTTTTATAGCCGCCCCATCAGGGGTATCTAGTAAGCTTGTTCCAGCCTTCATGGATACAGGTATTCAAATTATCGACTTATCTGGTGATTTGCGCCTGACCGATGGAGAAATGTATAGGAAATGGTATAAGCACGAACCAGTTGAAAACAGTTTATTAAAAAAATTTGTATATGGGTTAAGCGAATGGAATAAAGAAAAAATTATCGATGCTAAATTAATAGCGAATCCAGGCTGTTACCCTACAGCCACCCTATTGGGTCTTGCACCAGTGGTAAAAGAGGGACTGATTGACCCGGATATAATCATAATTGATGCAAAATCTGGCGCTTCCGGAGCTGGAAGATCTGTATCTAAAAGCCTGCTATTCTCGGAAATGAATGAAAATTTTCGAATATATAAGGTAAACGAACATCAGCATATTCCTGAAATTCAACAGCAATTGAACCTTTGGAATGCAAGAGTT
Source organism: Ectobacillus sp. (assembly GCF_056992975.1). NCBI lineage: Bacteria > Bacillati > Bacillota > Bacilli > Caryophanales > Bacillaceae > Ectobacillus > Ectobacillus sp. Next base: position 1,294 of record NZ_JBXKMX010000140.1, read on the forward strand.
TCACCTATTACATTCAATACCCATTTGCTGCCAATCACAAGAGGAATCATGGCAACCATATATGTAAAGCTTACAGCAAATATGGATACTGATAGTCTCATTGAATTATATAATGAACAGTATTTTAGGAATCCGTTTGTGAGGATAAGGAAGAAAGGTAATTTCCCATCTGTAAGCGAAGTATCAGGGTCAAATTATTGTGATATTGGTTTACATGTTGATGAGAGAACTGGAAGATTAACGATCGTTTCTGTAATCGATAATCTCATGAAAGGTGCTGCAGGTCAGGCGGTTCAAAATGCCAATTTAATGAATGGATTAGATGAAAAAATGGGATTAGAGTTCATTCCCTTGTACCCATAAGGAGGATTCGAAATGCAAATATTGTTAAAGGATAACATAGTTGAAATTGAAAATGGGGATATATTATCACCTTTAGGATATACAACTTCAGGGGTTCATGCTGGTCTCCGCTACTCTAAAAAAGACTTAGGGATCATAATTAGTGAAATCCCGGCTTCATCTGCTGCAGTTTATACTACAAACCAATTCCAAGCAGCACCTTTAAAAGTAACGCAAGAAAGCATTGAGAGTGAAGGACTTTTACAGGCTGTTGTTGTAAACAGTGGATGTGCCAATTCTTGTACTGGAGAAAGAGGATACAAGGATGCATTGAAAATGCGCTACTTAATATCTGAGAAATTCAACATTAAGGAAAATTATGTGGCTGTTGCATCGACAGGTGTTATAGGTGAGTTTTTAGATATGGATAAAATCGCTAACGGTATTCAATTACTATCACCAGGCAATTTAGACAGTGATGCAGTTGATTTTCAAACTGGTATTCTAACTACCGATATCGTCATGAAAAGCTGTGGATACTCAACTATGATCGAGGGCAAAACCATAACGATTGGGGGTGCGGCAAAAGGGTCGGGGATGATACATCCGAACATGGCTACTATGCTCGGCTTCTTAACAACGGATGCATCTATTTCTTCTGAGAATTTATCGAAAGCTTTAAAAAGTGTAACCAATAATACTTTTAATCAAATTACTGTGGATGGAGATACCTCTACAAACGATATGGTGCTTGTTATGGCGAATGGACTGGCAAGAAATAATCCGTTAACTCCAGAACATCCAGAATGGAAAACATTTGTTGAGCTTTTAACAAGGGCTTGTGAAAAATTAGCAAAGAAAATTGCTATGGACGGAGAGGGAGCTACAAAGTTAGTAGAAGTTGAGGTACTAGGTGCAAAGGATCATGAGGAAGCTAGAGTAATTGCCAAACAAATTGTTGGGTCAAATTTAGTGAAAACCGCTGTATTTGGTGCCGATCCCAACTGGGGACGAATCATCAGTGCTATTGGTCAGACAAAAGCGACGATTAATCCTAATACAGTCGATATTTCCATCAACCATATTAAGATGCTTGAAGATAGTGTACCGTGTACATTTTCAGAGGACCAAGCACGAAAGTATTTAAATCAGCCATTAATAAAAATTTTAGTTGATCTGCATGTAGGAAATGGAGCTGGTAAGGCATGGGGCTGTGACCTGTCTTATGACTATGTCAAAATCAATGCCAGCTATCGTTCGTAAGGATAGGTGAAAATAGGATGAAATATATTGTTATCAAATGTGGCGGCAGTGTTTTAGACGAGTTAACATCCGCTTTTTTTACAAGTCTTTCCGAACTGGAAAACCAAGGTTATAAACTGGTCTTTGTCCATGGCGGTGGCCCCGATATTAATGAAATGCTAGAATTATTTAATGTGAAACCACAATTTGTAAACGGACTTCGAAAAACAGATGAGCAAACACTAAAAATTGCTGAAATGATTCTATCAGGTCAGACGAACAGAAAGCTTGTGGCAATGCTTCAGCAGTATCAATTCTCTGTAATGGGGATTAGCGGTAGCGATGGGCACTTATTACAAGCTGATTACATAAACCGTGAAGAGCTTGGTTTTGTTGGAGAAGTCAGCAAGGTGAATACAAAATTCTTAGAACTTGCCATTAATGGAAACTATACTCCTGTCATTACTCCGATAGGAATTACTGAAAACGGCGAAAAACTAAATATTAATGCAGATTATGCGGCAGTAGAGGTGGCTAAAGCCCTTCATGCAGAACAATGCCTATTTGTTACCAATGTTGATGGAGTATTCATTGAGGGCTCGCTCGTCAGTGACCTTACAAAATATGAGATCGATACCTATATTGCAAATGGTGAAATTCACGGCGGGATGATTCCGAAAGTTCAATCAGCGATTCATGCTGTGGAAAAGGGCGTTGAAAGTGTAATGATCGTGTCCGGTAAAAAAACATTTTTTGAAAATGGTAAATGGAACGGTACGAGAATTGTTCATAAGGAGCTGATCAAAAATTGAATCACTTATTTGCAACCTATGCACGCTGGGAGGTTGAACCTAAAACAGCGTACGGCAGTACGATTACAGATAAAAATGGGAAAAAGTATCTAGATTTTACTTCAGGAATCGGGGTCTGTAATCTTGGACACCGCCCGAAAAATGTAGAGGAAGCGGTATTTAAGCAACTCAGTCAATATTGGCACGTATCGAACCTATTCCAAAGTGGAAACCAAGAGATAGCCGCAAAAATGCTTGCAGAAGCTGCCGGGATGGATCGAGTTTTCTTTGCCAATAGCGGTGCAGAAGCAAACGAAGCAGCCATTAAGCTAGCTCGTAAAGCAACAGGAAAAACGAAAATGATCACCTTTAAAAATTCCTTTCACGGCCGCACTTATGCGACGATGTCAGCAACAGGCCAAGATAAAATAAAGCATGGATATGGGCCAATGCTCGAAACATTTGTATATGTTTCATATAATGATATCGAAGGGGTTAAGAGTGTAATAGGAAATGATGTAGCCGCAGTTATGATTGAGGTAGTACAGGGTGAAGGTGGAATTCATGTTGGGAATATGGATTTTTTACAGGGGGTTCAGGAGCTTTGTAAACAGCATGGTGCACTTTTAATCATTGATGAAGTCCAAACAGGAATTGGACGAACGGGGAAACCATTCGCCTTCCAACATTTTGACTTAGAACCAGATCTTATTACATCAGCCAAAGGATTAGGAAGCGGTTTTCCTATCGGCGCTGTAATTGGGAAAGAAAAACTTGCGCAATTTTTTGGCCCAGGAAGTCATGGCTCAACCTTTGGAGGAAATCCTGTAGCAATAGCCGCAGCTATTGCTACCATGGATGCCATTTTTAAAAAGGAATTTTTAGATGATATTGTTGATAAAAGTGAGTTTTTCTTTAAGCAAATATTGATTAATTTGAAACACTTAAACATTATACAGGATATAAGAGGTATTGGATTGATGGTTGGAATCGAATGCAAGTTTGCCGTAAATACATTGTTAAGTGAGCTTCGAAATAGGGGGCTTATCGTATTGACAGCAGGGGAAAAGGTCATTCGAATATTGCCCCCGCTTACCGTATCAAAAGAAGAACTATTAGATGGAGTTAACATTATAAAAGAAATTTTGGAAAAAAGTACATGTCAACCGAAAAGCAGTACAATGGTTATTAAATGATACAATAGACCGATAGATTAAAAGGGACCCGAAATAAAATTTCATGGTCCTTTTTTATTTTAGTACAATAATTGAGCGGTAATTTCATGATCATACCTAACCCATGCTCCTTAGTTTGTGTCCAACAAAATGATTTGTAATATACACTATTTTGTGTTAGATTAATCAAACAATAATTTATATTTTAATTTTAAAAATATTCATAATATTAAATATATAAGCATGCCCTGTACCTCGATTTACCTTACGTTCATCTAGTGAAGTGAAGAATGAATTTAACAACTAAAGCTGCCATCAATTCTTAGTCTGAACGACTCATTTGGTTTTTTTCTTTTCATTAGTAATTCTATTTGTATTTAAACAGTATGATACTGTAAAAGAATATGCTGGAAAGGGAAATGGACATATGGGACTTTTTCAATTTGCTTCAGAGGATTCGTTTCAAAAAGCCTTTCATCAGTTATGGCGAACTTCGGCAACAAATAAAAAGTTATTGCAGCAAAAAGTTCTTGAGGAAGCTGGTGTCCTTCTAGAGGAACCGAATGGATTGGAAAAACTTTTTTTATATGCGCATCTTTTTGATGAATCCGGGGTCTTTGCAGGGAAGCCATGGGAGAATGTTGGTAAGCTAAATCCTGCACTTGTTAGGGGGACTCTCCATTCAGGCGGTATTACGGCAACGGCCGAAGCATTGAGCGAACTGAGAATTATTTCCATTGCTAGAGGTGTATATGTACATCCAGAAATGTCCGCGTCTGAAGCAACTGGATTTTTGACGAAGGTTTTGGCTTTGAACCTGGATCTTCTATTAATGAAGGAAACGGAAGAAAATCGAATAAAACAGCTTTACAAAGACAAACAGGCCTCAGAGATTTTGGGATTTATCTCAGATCATTGTTTTTCACCACTTGTTTTTCAAAGTCTGTATCTGGAAGTCAATAATCTCGCCGTTCAAAGGCCGATTGTAACTGACAAAATTCTAAAATTAATTGCAAGTGCAAAAAGATTAGCGGGTGGATTGGAAGAGAGGGATTCAAACTTAATGCAATATGAAAATGCAGTTTATTGTCCATCTGATATGGCTGATGCGTCTTGGGAAAATTATAAAAATAAATTGAATTCCAGCAATGATTTATTATTAATCCAAGAGGCCAAGCAATTACGTGAATCAATGAAGCATACTGGGCTAGTTTCACCGTTTCATGCACTATTTTTGAACCATATTAATAAAGAAAAGTTAGACTTGCTGGAGAGCCTACTGGCCGTGGACAAAAAAGCGAAAGAAAACCTACAGTTAAATCTACATTTTGTTTCTTCTCTCATCACTTCGGCAATAACGGTAAAAACAAGGAGAAGCATTTATGGTTTAATGCGATGTTTACAGAGAGATATTTTTACCAGCGAACTCATTAAAGAAGTAAAAAAGTTAATGGAAGTTCCTATTCATGATAAGATTAATAAAAGGGTTTCTGCAGTATATAAAATAACAAATGCGGATGAACTTCGTTCTCATCTAATATCGGGAATGATAAGTGTATTAGGACAACCGCTAGGAATTGGTCAAGGCTTTAACCCAACGTGCCAATCGACAAGAGCACTCAGTTATTGGTCACAAAAAGAGCCTGTTCTGCTGCTAAGAATGTTTAATCATTTCCTAGAGCACGGTTCAATCACTTTTGATATAGAGGGAAATTCTATTTCCTCTGATACGCATCCGCTTGTCCCATTGGATGATGAGATTCATATTGATACAATATCACTACTCTTGATTCCTCACCTTAATTCTATCTATTTTGAAATGTTAAAGACTGCACAAGGGCGCGTACATGATCCACATAAATGGATCAACCCAGCTTTTCATATAAAAGGCATATGGACTGGGTTTTCAGATGTCTATAGTGACTTAGAGTTCGAAGCCAAATTCCACCGACACTACCACCCAACGAACAATCCAAATGTTAATGAAGAGCTTCCTCAGCCTGCTGGCATCACCATTTACAACCATTCTGGTAAGGTGCTTGGAGCACATGCAGTACTTATACAAAGAGTAAGCCTCGACCCCAATGGCTGTATTCGCGTTTATTTTTATAATCCAAATAACGACAGCCTTCAAGTATGGGGAAAATCCATTAAAACAAGTGTTTTTGAAAATGGTGAGCTAGAAGGCGAGTCGTCCCTTCCTTTTGATGATTTT
>NZ_JBXKMX010000141.1:0-3314 GCF_056992975.1 Ectobacillus sp.
AGTAATGGAACAGCAAAAACAAGTGGAGCAGATGCAAAAAAGGAAATTACGCTCAAAGTAGGAGCAGCAGCAGTTCCTCATGCTGAAATTTTAAATTTCATTAAACCGAAATTGAAGGAACAAGGGATTAATTTAGAAGTTGTTGTTTTAGACAGCGAGGATTTATTAAATCCAGCTTTAAAAGATAAACAAATTGATGCAAACTACTTTCAGCATGTTCCGTATTTAGATTCTGTAAAAACGGAAAAAGGATTTGATTTTGTTGTTACAACAAAGGTTCATGTTGAACCAATTGGTTTCTATTCAAATAAATTAAAATCAAAGGATGATATTAAAGAAGGAGCAAAGATTGGTATCCCAAACAATCCGTCTAATGAGTATCGAGCACTTACATTACTTCAGCAGCAAGGACTTATAAAGTTAAAGGATGGCATTACAACGTATCAGGCAACACCAAAGGATATTGTTGAAAATCCGAAAAAACTTCAATTTGTAGAAGCGGAAGCTCCAACACTTGCTCGTTCTTTGCAGGATTTGGATGGAGCAATTATTAATACGAACGTAGTGTTAGAAGCAAAAATAGATCCTAAATCAGCGTTATTCCGTGAAGATAAAAACTCACCTTATGCCAATGTAATTGTTGTTCGCAAAGGGGATGAAAACCGTGAAGAGATTAAGAAGCTAGACGCGGCATTGACAACACCAGAAGTGAAGAAATTTATAGAAGACAAATATGGAGTAGCGGTAGTACCTGCGTTTTAATATGAATACTATTAAGTTATAATTTAAGCTTGATAAGGAAACCTACCTGTCTAGTAATGATGAAAAGTCAGGTAGGTTTTGTTATAAAAATCCGTTTTTTTAGTATTTTCTCCTCAAACAGATGATTTCCCTACATTCAACATAATAACCCCTATAATAATTAGTACAATTCCAATCCCACCCTGTATGGAAATCGTTTCTTTCCAAATAAGCACACCTACAATGGCTGTTAATGCTGTTCCAACTCCAGACCATATGGCATAAGAGACGCTCAATGACAGGGACTGCAGCGCTAAAGATAGAAAATAGAAGGCAGATACATATCCAATTAAGACACCAATACTCGGATATAATTTAGAAAATCCATCGGAAGCCTTTAGCATAGAACTTCCAAATATTTCGGTTAGTATTGCAATAGCTAAAAATAGATATGCCTTCATAATTTTCCCCTTTATATAGGTATGTACATCATTATTTTTATATGCTTTCTACAACTGAAAAGGATTTCATTCCATTTAAAAAAATGATAGCATAAAATCGTATAATGTGGAAAGTGAGGATTATCATATGCCAAATCAAGTTAAAGCGTTTATTTTTGATTTAGATGGGGTCATTACAGATAGTGCCGAACTTCATTATTTAGCATGGAAGCAGCTTGCTGATGAACTAGGAATCCCTATGGACCGTGCGTTTAACGAACGACTGAAGGGGATAAGCCGTATGGATTCATTGGAACTCATTTTGACACATGGGAAACAGGAGCACGATTTTACGAGCGAGGAGAAAGAAAGGTTAGCTACAAAGAAAAATGATCATTACAAGGAGTTAATTGGAACCATTTCTGAAAAAGATGTATTACCAGGTATCATGGATTTGTTACAAGCTATACAAGCGAATGGAATAAAAATTGGATTAGCATCTGCAAGCAAAAATGCCAGTTTAGTTATTGAACGTTTAGGAATACAGTCTTTCTTTGATACGATTGTAGATGCAGCTACTGTTGCAAATGGAAAACCAAATCCAGAAATCTTTTTAAAAGCTGCCGATAGTCTTATGGTGCCATACGAATTATGTATAGGGATAGAAGATGCAGCAGCAGGTGTGGAAGCAATTAAAGCGGCAGGCATGTATGCAGTCGGAGTGGGAACACCAGGAGCAATGGAAAAAGCAGATTATGCGGTTAATGGAACTGATGAATTACAATTTGATAAACTTGTTGCAGGATTTACTGCTAGCATGTAATTTGAGTTTACTCGTTAAAGTAAACGTTCGCATATACAAATACATTCCCTTGGCAAATAGAATGGGAATGTATTTGTATAGTCTTTTTATCATGTTAACCTATCAAGTGGTTTTTTCGCAGGTCCTTCTAACACATCTCCATTGAATGAAAAGCGAGATCCGTGACAAGGACAGTCCCATGTTGATTCCCCGTCGTTCCATTCTACCTCACAGCCAAGGTGGGTACACGTGGTATCAACAAGATGGAGCACACCATTACAATCTTTATAGGCACCTGCACGTTTACCATTGACACGAACAACAGAACCCTCTTCGTTGATTAGTTCTTCAGGAGTGCGCAAAGGAAATTCTAGCTTCCCCTCTATTAGATGTTTTGCCACATCTCCGTTTTGCGTAAGAAAATGTTTAATGCTTGGATCGGCTAGAAAGCGAGAAGGAGTAAATAGATTTCGGTACGGATTGCTTCGTTCCATAATAATATCTCGAATGAGTAAGGCAGCTGCAGTTCCGGTAGTCATTCCCCATTTTTTATAACCTGTTGCAACAAGTATATTCGGATGCTCGGAGGTGATGGTTCCAATGTAAGGAAGCTTATCAAGCGTGAGTAAATCTTGTGCAGACCACCGATACTCAATAGTTTCTAAACCTAGAACTTCATCTGCAAAGGATTGCAATGCCTCGTAGTGTAAAACTGTATCGATACCTTGTCCTGTTTTATGACTTTCTCCTCCAACTAGTACCAGTTTTTCTCCGTTATCCATCGTATATCGTAAGGAACGAACAGGTTCATCAACGCTTAGATACATTCCTCCTGGAAAAGGTTGTTTAGTCTTAACGGCTACTACATAGGAGCGCTCTGCATACATTCTTGTAAAGTAGAGACCTTTGCCGTCATAAAATGGAAAGTGCGAGCAAGAAATAACATAATCACATGTAACGATTGGACCGTCTTTTGTAATAACGCGAGGATGAATTCCTTCATGCACGTCAATGGCTACTGTGTTTTCGTATATGCTTCCACCTGCTTTCATAAATAAATCGACGAGGTGTTGTAAGTAATGAACCGGATGAAATTGAGCTTGATTTTTCATAATGAGTGCTAACGTAACCGGGATAGAGAGTGGTATCGTCTCACTCAGTTCTCCCGGAATGGATAGCTTTTCATATGCCTTGTATTCTTGTTCTAGCAGTTTTGCGGTTTTTTCAGTGGTACTATACAGATACGAATGCTCCTGTGAAAAATCGCATTGTATGTTATACTCGTCAATCATGTTTTTAATAAATTGCAGGGCATCGTGGTTTGCGTTGTA
>NZ_JBXKMX010000142.1:0-4554 GCF_056992975.1 Ectobacillus sp.
AGCTGTAGATTTAAATACCCTAAATGATAATAGCCCGTTCCACCTGCTATCGCAATGAGAATAATGACAAGCATAGTCGTTCCTGCTGACTTTCGTACCGACATACCTAAAATAGCCATTAAGCCAATTTGGATAAATGGAGTTGATCCAATGCCGAATAAACCAGACAAGGCGCCCGTTACTAATCCGATGCCACAAGCGGATACAAAGAACCGAATTCCGGTTACATGAGCGGTACTTTCATCATCAATTGATTGTCTGCGAGACACGATGAACATGCGAAGCCAAAGGACAATCCCCGATAAATATAACATTCCTGCTGTCATAAACTTTAATTCACTCGCAGGTATATAAACAGAGAATTTTGAGCTAAACCATGCACCAATGGCTCCAAATATACCGATGATAATCCCTTGCTTTAAGGAAACATTCCCTTCACGGTAGTGGCTCACTGCTCCTGATAGAGATGAAAATATCATCGCAACAAGTGCGGTTCCTAATGCGATATGAATAGGAATGCCAAACAGCACTAATATCGAGATAATAAATCCCGAACCCCCTGCGCCGACAAATCCTAAAAGAAGTCCTACTAAAAACATGGTAGCGATTATTTCTACAACCATCTATCATTCCTCTTTCCAACAAATACATTTGATATTCTTAATTAAAGCATTCAATCCTGCTTATGTGCAAATTCATAAGTAGATTTCCGCATCTTTGTAGACGTAAATAGTATAATAAAAAAATACGAATCATGTATAAAAGTAGGTCCAGGTATTTTGCCATTGATGGTAAACTATTTTTATCGATAGAATGGATACTAACAATTACCTCGAAAGGAGATTTAACAATTGAGTAAATATTGGAATCAATTAGTGAAAGAGTTACAGCCTTATGTTCCAGGAGAACAACCACAAAATAAAAAATATGTTAAGTTGAATACAAACGAGAATCCTTATCCGCCATCCCCTAAGGTGATCGAGGCGATTCAGCAAGCGGCAAACGGGGATTTACGTTTGTATCCTGATCCGAACTGCAATGAATTAAGAGAAAAACTGGCGGAATATTATCAAGTACAGAAAGAGCAAATTTTTGTTGGAAATGGATCAGACGAAATATTAGCTTTTTCGTTTCAAACTTTTTTTGAACCAGAGCGTCCTATTTTGTTTCCAGATATTTCGTACAGCTTTTATAAAGTATATGCCAACTTGTTTCGCTTACAATATACACTTGTCCCACTAGATGAGGAGTTCAATATGCCAATTGAGCCTTTTAAATCTAAAAATGGCGGCATCATTTTTCCAAATCCGAATGCACCGACAGGAAAGGGATTGTCAGCACAATTTATTCGAGAGATTCTTGATGCGAACCCGGAACAGGTAGTTATTGTGGATGAGGCCTATGTTGATTTTGGAGCAGAGTCCATGATTAAATATGTTAATGAATATCCGAATTTGCTTGTCATTCAAACGTTCTCAAAATCACGTTCTTTAGCAGGTCTCCGTATAGGGTATGCCATTGGTCACCCTGACTTGATAGAAGGGTTGCAACGCGTAAAAAATAGCTTTAATTCATACACGCTGGATCGACTTGCGATTTCTGGAGCGGTAGCAGCCCTTTCTGATCGTTCTTATTATGATGAAATAACAAACGCTATTATTCAAACGCGAAATGATGTTGTAGACAAACTAATATCACTCGGATTTTCTGTTACTGAATCACATTCAAACTTTGTTTTTATTAGCCATCCAGAAGTGCATGCCAGTGTATTGTATGCAAAACTAAAAGATGCCGGAGTTTTGGTTCGCTATTTTAATCAACCAAGGATTGATAATTTTCTACGTGTAACAATTGGATTAGAAAATGAAATGGAAGTATTCTTACAGGCATTGAAAACGATTTTAGAGAAATAAACGAATTCAAATAAACAAGCCGATTCTTTACTCAAGTAAAGAATCGGCTTGTTTGCTTTTGCTCAAAACTATAGATATATCTTTTTGAAAAATGTGTACGAATATAAAGTGACACTATTTTCCTATATTTGTCGATTATTGTAAATATTCTCCTAATTATATTTGGATTATTTTGTAAAATACTATGCTATAATACTAGACATTACATGATTAATAGGAGGTATGATAGAGATGATGATGGATACGCAGTTATTGTTGCCGCTAATGATGGAGAGAGCTGAGAAGTTTTTTCCGAAGAAAGAGGTTGTATCACGTACGCATTCGACGGTTCAAACATTTACCTACCTTGAAATTGCTAAGCGTACGCGGAGGCTTGCAAGCGTTTTAACAAAATTAGGGGTACAAAAAGGAGATAAAATTGGTACATTAGCATGGAATCATCATCGCCATTTAGAAGCTTACTTTGCTATTCCAAGCATTGGTGCCGTTTTACATACGGTTAATCTTCGACTATCACCACAGCACATTTCTTACATCATTAACCACGCAGAAGATCGATTTATGTTTGTTGATGAGGATATGGTTCCCGTACTGGAGCAAATCCAACACGAACTCACACATGTACAAGCCTTCATCATTATGACAGACCAACCAGACATTCCTCAGACTAGCTTATTTCCTGTATACCACTATGAGCAGCTTCTAGAAGAGGGCGACGAAGCCTTTCCATTTGTAAAAGATTTGAATGAATCAGATCCAGCTGGTATGTGCTATACATCCGCAACAACTGGACTTCCGAAAGGTGTAATCTATACGCATCGTAGCATTACGTTACATAGTTATGCTCTTGGTCTTGCAGATGGAGGGAACTTATCCGAAGCAGATGTCTGCATGCCGGTTGTTCCAATGTTCCATGTAAATGCATGGGGGTTGCCGTTTGCTTGTACGTGGTTTGGAACGAAGCTTGTTCTACCAGGGCCACATTTTAATGCTGTAGTGCTAGCAGACTTGATAGAACAAGAGAAAGTAACAGTAACAGCAGGTGTTCCAACGATATGGAGCGATGTTTTACAAGAAATAGAACGAAATCCACGAGATATTAGTAATCTTAAGAGTATATGGTCAGGTGGTTCGGCAGCTCCAAAGAATATGATTCAGACGTATGAAGAAAAATATAAGATTGATTTCCGACAAATTTATGGAATGACAGAATCAAGTCCAGCTGTTGTCTTTAATCGATTCAAGTCATATCAAAATAATTTAAATGAAGAAGAATATTATGAACTCCGTTCTCGTCAAGGCTACGTTATCCCAGGTGTAGAAATGAAAGTGATTAGTTCAGAAGGCGAAGTGGAATGGAACGGAGTAGATATGGGAGAACTTTGCGTACGTGGTCCATGGATTGCGGGTAGCTATTATAAGGATGAAAGAACAGAAGATTCAATGAAAGATGGTTGGTATCATACAGGCGATGTTGTAACGGTCGATGAAGAAGGGTTCATCAAAATTGCTGACCGTACGAAGGACTTAATTAAAAGCGGAGGAGAATGGATTTCTTCTATTGACTTAGAAAATTCATTAATGACGCATGAGGCTGTGCTAGAAGCATCTGTTATTGCTGTTCCGCATGTAAAATGGCAAGAACGTCCCATTGCTTGCGTTGTTCTCAAACAGTCCCATAAAGAGTCTGTATCAAAAGATGAATTGTATGAATTTCTTACACCGCAATTTGCAAAATGGTGGTTACCGGATGATATTATTTTTATGGATGAAATTCCGAAAACATCCGTTGGAAAGTTTTTAAAACGAGCACTTCGCGATCAATTGAAAAGTTATTTGATTAAAGCATAAATAAATAGAATAGGTTAATAGGTTAAATTATATCCCTCTCAAAGAGATACACATGTCTATTGAGAGGGATTTTTCAGTATAATGAAAGGTAAAAAGGAGCTTTCGAAAATGAAACCAGCTATAGAGGCATCCCTGCAGGATTTTAAGAAACAAAATAAAAATAGAGGTAGACTGCTCGTTCACTGCCCCGATCAACCAGGTATTGTCGCTAGTATTTCAAAATTTTTGTATGAATACGATGCAAATATTATTGAATCTAGCCAGTATTCGACAAATCCAGAAGGTGGTATGTTTTTTCTCCGCATTGAATTTGAATGTCCAAATCTACAAGAAAAATCGATTAAGATTGAACAAGAATTTCTACCCATTGCCACGCAGTTTCAAATGAAATGGAAGTTTACATATGTTCATACACTAAAAAAAATGGCTATTTTTGTATCAAAAGAGCTTCATTGCTTACGTGAACTTCTATGGGATTGGCAGAACGGTGATTTGATGACAGACATAGCTGTTGTGATTAGCAATCATGAGGATGCGCGTGAAGTTGTGGAACTCTTACATATCCCGTTTTATCATATCCCTGCTTCCAAGGAAAATAGAGCGGAAGTTGAACTAAAGCAACAGCAGCTTCTTAAAGAATATGAAATCGATACAGTCGTTCTGGCTAGATATATGCAAATTTTGACACCTGCTTTTGTAGCAACACATCCAAATCAAATTATTAATATCCATCATTCATTTTTACCAGCATTTGTTGGGGCTAAGCCATATGAACGTGCATTTACACGCG
>NZ_JBXKMX010000143.1:0-4672 GCF_056992975.1 Ectobacillus sp.
TGGATCAATACCCAAGTTCCCACAGCAACCAGTACAATCATACCAATGAAATTTGCAATAAATGTCGGTATCCAATGGGAGATCCAATCTCCTGATAGCCCTCCCACTAGCGCAAATAGAAATCCAATCAGTGCGATCATAGAGTTTGCCATAAATGGAATTTTAATTTGTTTCACTCCATATGCAACTCCAACGCCCGCATTATCTAAATTCGATGCCATACCGATTGCGACCATCTGGAGCAAAATTCCGAAATTCATCCCAGTTCCCCCTTAACAACACATATAAAGTATTGTATTCTCGGTAACTTGGGAATGTGCTATCTGCTTACATATTGTAAAAAAAGGGGGAATACGTATTATTTTCTACTTGTTATTTCACCGGAATCCAAATCTCACTATAATAATCCGGGCTGGACGGATTTCCTTCCGGATAAAGCTCAAATTCTGGTGCGTTTGCATGTGTATAGCCACTTCCAGGGAACCATTCTGAATAGATTTTATTCCAAACGTCTTGAATCGCTCCTGGCATCGGGCCGTTTACTTCAAAGACAACCCATTTAGAAGCTGGGATTGTAAGGCATTCCATACCTTCTGGCACTTCTCCATCAAAATCGACTGCGACCCAATAGTCCATGACCTGCTTTGGATTCGATTCATTTGCAGCGCATACGCCGAGCAACCCACGAATCGAACCGTTGTTTAGCTTACTTAATGTCTCGCTTGTTCCATTTGCATTTACTTCAGCCCAAAATTTAGGGATCCCGATGCTATTTTCTCCATGTTCGTATGAAAATTCTCGTTTGACTCCCATTACGAGAAAACTCTCTTTTTCTACAACATTCCACTTCATCGAATCTGCCCCTTTCAATATGACCTGAATAATCAGGTGCTCATAGAATGTAAGCTTTCCAACATATTGTCGGACTTCGCTAATTCCTTTTTCAGCATGCAAGCTACATCCCTTAGAGGAGAATAAAGATAGGTCACTAGACTAGTCTGCTTTTTTCTCTTATACCAGTAAGGCAGAACGTACAATCAATTATCTTCAAAAAACAAAAATCCGATTATGCTCAATACAAATAAAACACCTAATGCACTTAATCCTAAGAACCCAATGCCACCCACTAAAAATAAGCCCTTTGGAAATACGATTGCCACGATAATTCCAATTAATAATAGCCAAAACGCAAATTTAATTGTCGCTTTCAAAAGCTTCCACAGAATATAGCCAAAAAATACTCCTACTAATATATGAATGATTAGCACAATACTCACCGCCTAATAAAAGTTCTGTACCTACTATAGCAAGATAGGCTAATAATGACTAGCTAGGAATAATACATACAATCCTTCGTATAATAAGCCTTCACTTCATTATATTACGAAAGTATGAAAAAGTAAGATCTGGTTAATCCGATTCTCACTCCAGATCCAGTATTTTTCTGCATCAAGCCCTTACAATATGCCAGAAAATTGTTATTATTTTATGTACTCCCGCTTGCTTGACTTTATACTCTAATTTACGCCATGTTATAATGGTTGGTAACCTGAACAAACGAGGTGGAATATGAGCAAAAAAAGAAAGGTAGTCTTATTTATTGCGATGAGTTTAGACGGGTATATCGCCGATAAAAACGGCGATTTGGACTGGCTTTACGCCGTAGAAGGAGAAGGGGACAATGGTTTTTCATCCTTTTATAAAACGATTGATACAATCGTAATGGGACGAACTACGTATGATCATTTGCTTCGCCTTGTTCCGGAATACCCTCATGGAGATAAGAACAGTTTTATCTTTTCACACACTGAAAAAAGAAACGAACCACATGTTACGTTTGTGAATGAAGATCCGAGTACGTTTATTCAAACACTTCAGAAGCAAGAAGGAAAGAACATCTGGCTGGTCGGGGGTGCAGGATTACTTGATTCCTTTTTACAAAAAAATCTTGTTGATGAAATCATTTTAACAATCTCGCCTATTATTCTTGGTGAAGGTACCCCTTTATTTCGGCCGAATTCTCACGAAATGCAATTTCATCTAGTAAGTCAGAAGCAATACAGAGAATTTGTACAGATTCATTATGAGGTACGATCAGCTACTAATTGAAACTGAAACATATTTTTGAAATCTTCATAACACGTTTCACAAATCCAATAGTAGTCATTATTAGTTGCATATCCTTTTTGGCTTGGTTTATCGAATTTGTCCGTACAAAACTCACAATGATCGTGATCCCATGATTCACTTCGAATTTCATAGATTTTGTACGTGACCGATTCCTTATATAAGTAATCCATCTGATCAGTTAGTCTCCAGTCATTTTTTTCAGTCAAAACGGCCATCCCCTCCAATCATTTATGTTTCCGTTCCTTTATCACATTCTAACTTTCAAAAATATTCTCCCTGTACTAAGCCTTCCTTATATTCTTTCTCATTTCCTCCTTAACGTATTAGAATAGAAGAAAAGCAAAAAAAGAGGTTGATAGCTGTGTTTGATATGAAAACCATTCAGCTCGTTCGGAACCAAATAAAGAAAATGGAAGAGCTTGGGCAGTTGACTCCAGAAGTTCTTGAACTTATTTATGAACAACGCCTATTTAAATTGTTTATTCCAAACGAACTAAACGGAAGAATGACTCCCTTTCCAGAAGCAATCCAACTGTTTGAAGATGCGGCATGGATTGATGGGAGCTTTGGCTGGCTTGTGCAAATTGGATCGGGTGCTGGATTTTTTGTGACAACCATGAAGGCGAAGACGGCTGCGGAGGTTTTCGCAAAGCGGGACGTGTATATCGCAGGAAGTGACCGGCCAACCGGCATTGCCAAAAAAGTGGACGGGGGCTATCTCGTAACTGGCAGCTGGCCATTTTGCAGTGGCTCGATGAATGCTACGATTTTTACCGCAAATTGCATTCTTGAAACAGACGATGACAAAAACGGGACCATGCAAGCCTTTGCGTTTACACCTGAACAAGTGAAAATTGAAAAAGATTGGCATGCATTTGGGCTGAAGGCAACGAATAGCTACACCATCCATGTTATGGATGCATTTATTTCCGAGGAAAAGGTGTTTGATGCCTATCATCCGCATTTTTATTATGATGATCCGGTGTTCCACTATCCGTTCATCCCCTTTGCTGAAGCAAATATCGCCGCAACAACTATCGGCATCGCCCGGCATTTTTTTGACGAAGCCATAGAGTTTGCGTTGATTAAGAAGGAAACGTGGGGATCTGCGCGCTATGCGTTTGTAATGAGCAAAATAGAGGAAATGGAGTTACCTTATAGCGCCGCTGTTCGTGCGTTTCATCATGCGGTGGAACACTCTTGGATGACCCATATTTCCGGGAACGAATGTTCAGCGGAAGAACTTCAAGCAATTAGCTTACAGAGTAAATTGGCTGCGGGGCATGCCATCCAAGGAGCGCAGGTTATATTCCGGTATCTTGGAATGGATGCCATTATGGAGCATACGAACATAAACCGTATATACCGTGATTTACATACGGCATCACAGCATAAATTGCTTGTATCGTTTGATTGAAAAACAATGGTTCTAGGATACTGAAAAAGCATGGGCTTCGAAAAATAAGTGCGATGATAACCTGCAGGTATTTTGTTACTGCATGCAAACTTTTTCTTCGAAAGCGGGCACAATTGGAGCTCTTTTGTTACCGCTCGTAAGCTTTTTCCACGTGAGCGGGCATAATCGGAGCTCTTTTGTTACTGCCTGTAAGCTTTTTTCTCGTGAGCGGGCACAATCAAGGCTATTTTGTTACCGCCCGCATGTTTTTTCCCCATGAGCGGGCACAATCGAAGCTCTTTTGTTACCGCTCGTAAGGTTTTTCCACGTGAGCGGGTACAATCAAAGCTCTTTTGTTACCGCCTGTAAGCTTTTTCCACGTGAGTGGGCACAATCGAAGCTCTTTTGTTACCGCCCGCATGTTTTTTCCACGTGAGCGGGCACAATCGAAGCTCTTTTGTTACCGCTCATAAGCTTTTTTCCCGTGAACGGGCACAATCAAAGCTCTTTTGTTACCGCCCACATGTTTTTTCCACGTGAGCGGGCATAATTCGATCCATATTTCTGTATTCCATGTTCATAAATTAGAGGCACTGAAAAATAGGAGTAGTCTTGGATGATACCTAGACACATTTTTTATAATAGTAATTGTAAATGTCTGTTATCGACGATTCGGGCTAATTCGGCAATTCTTATTGACATCACCAACTCGATCCCCGTCCATCTCAAAATAAAGATGATAATGCATCGCGCATCCTTCGTTAAACGTAGATCCACAGTTCGGGCATTGCTCAGTTCCCATGTATTCAGTAATGGTTAGCTCGGTCCCGCATACGCCGCAGAGGATGGCGTGCTCTCCGAATTCTTCCTGTTTCCATACGGTGATGGGATGATCTTCGCATTCTTCGTGGCACTTGTAGCATGGATAATATTTCCCGCAGCATTTAAATTTAATGGCAATGATGTCTTTTTCGGTTGCGTAGTGCTTGCAGCGTGTTTGATTGTCTACGATTGGTCCATATACGTGTTTCATTTGTTTCCCCTACCCTTTTGTGAATTCCTTTTTATCATAGCAAAAAAAGATCAGCTCTGAGCCTATTATTTGAAATTTATGTAAATGAACGTTAATCTACCTTAGAGAAGCTA
>NZ_JBXKMX010000144.1:0-3474 GCF_056992975.1 Ectobacillus sp.
TGTGACTTTCGTGTTTGGCTGCGTAATTTCATCGCGCCCTTGAAACGCTATCCCTTGCACGTACGTTATGCGCTCCATTCCTTCCAATTCCTTTATAAACGAATGGAGCTGTTCATAGACATTATATTGTACGTCTATATTTAGTGTAATAGGAACAGGTGTGCTTGCTGCTTGTTTCTGGCCTGCAGACGCTTGTGTCGCCGTGTTAGTAGTCGTTTGCTTCGTTGTACTTTGCGTTGCGGAACTCGTTGTTCCTGTTGTGGTTCCGGTAGTTCCTGTCGAATTAGCTGCTGCAGTCGTTTGCGTTGTATCTTGCAGAGTAATATTTCGAATCGTAACCCCCGAAATCCCCTCAGCTTTTGTTAACTCTAGCATATATTGATCCACGAGTGGCTTAACAGGAAGCTGCTTTAGTATGATATCACTCGTCCCGGTACTTGCTTGATTGATCTGTCCAGTCTGCGTAACCTTCGTTAGAAGGAGCTGTTCCGTTTTTAATTGCTGCTCCGTTTGTGTCACCTTTAATTCAGCTGGTTTCATCCAAACAAAATACACCGCTAGATAGAATCCCATTATAATCAGGAGGCTGAGTAAGAAAATGGTGAGTTGATTTCTGGAAAAATGGAAATTCATTGTTTCCCCTCCTTCTCCAGCTCCTTTACTTTGTCTTTATTGACAACAAGGTCATACTGCGCGATATAACGAGGTGTTGGATTGCTATTAACCTGCTGACCTTGAATTTGAACATCCTGTGCCTTTATAGAAGAAAGCTTTGC
The DNA here is from genome assembly GCF_056992975.1 of Ectobacillus sp. Classification (NCBI taxonomy): domain Bacteria; kingdom Bacillati; phylum Bacillota; class Bacilli; order Caryophanales; family Bacillaceae; genus Ectobacillus; species Ectobacillus sp. The sequence continues at coordinate 777 of NZ_JBXKMX010000144.1, forward strand.
CTCTTGAATCCATGGCTCGCTACCTAATCGGCTAAAGTAGTAGGCAGCTGCTTGCTTATCATCAAACCGTATTTCAGCGGTTATTAGATTAGGGTCCTTATATACAAACGATACGAACACACCCCGACCCGGAAGAAAGCTCGTCATTTTTATAAGTACAGGAAGCAATTTCACCTGTCCATCTGCTAACGATTTTGCTGATTTTTCTAAATCTGCTCCTGTTACAGTGCTCGTTGTGGATGCGGCTGTCTTTTGTTGCGTCTCAACCTTTACTTTAGCGACTGCCAGTTGCTTACTCAAATCAGTTGTTTGCAAGTTAATTTGCTGCATTTTTACATAGGTTACAGCTCCCAGGCCGAGAAATACGATAATTAGTATTAGAATTAGCATACGAGATGAAGAACCTTCATTCTGTTGCTTTGGGAGCAAGTTAATATCAGCAACCATAAGCTACACTCCTTTCCCAATCAATCCAAGGGCAGGATAATATTTAGGACGAAGGTCATCATCATTGTTCACCTTAACTGAGGATGCATACATAAATTCAACAGCAAACGGTAAACGATTCCGCATCATTCCGTACACTTCTTCAAGTAATGGATGATCTCCAACAAGAAGAAGCTTCTGCATATTCCCCGATCCGCCCATAAATGAATACTTATAAAAATGGAGAATGCGATCCATTTCCTCCATAAGCTCATCCATTTCCATCATGACCATCTCCTTATTACGAACGGTCATGCCATCTGAAGAAAACTCAATCGAATCCTCATAAGAAAATTTTTGATTTTGCATAAAGACGGGCGTTGTTCCATGAAAAATAGTAATGTTTGCATCTGAAACATCTAGCTTTACTAACAGCAATTCCTTCTCATTCGTCAGTTTAGATTCTTCATAGAGCCGCATAAGAGATAGAGAGGAAAGATCTGCAGAAACTGGTTTGAGCTTTACTTTCTCAAACAGCGTTGCATAGGAAACAACCAGATTCTCAGGCGATGCGAATAACATGATCTCCTGCTTGTCTTCCTTTTGCCCAAGCTGAATAAAATCGAAGGTTGGACTCTCAAACGGAAGATGAATGCTATGACCAAGCTCTAAATTAATGTAACCTTGAATCTCTTCCTCTGTAATATCAGCAGGAATTTGCTGCTTGCGCACTATGACATATGCATCAGGAACGATAAAATGAATATTTTTTTTCTTAAGTCCCCATTTGGATACACAGTTTCGAAGCAGCAATTCAAACGAATTTGCATCTACGATCATTCCATTTTTTATAACACCTGACGGAATATACGTCTCTCCAAACGAATGAACATAAGTCGAGGATGAACCTCTACCTTCTACATACCGTATTACATAATCTTTACATTCTAAGCCGATTGATTTTTTGCGAGTTGGAAATAAAAATGCCATAATTGTCATCACCGCTTAATAGAAAAGTGAAATATAATATCGAATCATCTCGTTTCCGAAAAAATACGCAACGAGTGTACCCATCATAATATAGGGTCCAAACGGCATTGGCTTATTCCGTTTCAACCGACCTGTCATGAGGCCGAGTAAGCCAAATACCGTTCCAAAAAATGCAGATAAAAGAAAAGCTAAGATAACGAGCTTGCCACCTAGCACAAATCCTAATAAGGCAAAGAGCTTTACGTCTCCTCCGCCCATTCCCCCCTTGCTAAACGCAGCAATGAGAAATAAGAGAATAAAAGCAATGCCTGCTCCGCTCAAACTAGACCACCAAGGCTGCAAGGGAATAATCAATCGCTCAATTGCAAAAATAACGAAAAAGAATAACAAAATGATATTAGGAATGAGCATATAGGTCAAATCAGACACGACAATAATGATAAGAAGAGACACAAGTGTCCAGCCGACAAATACCTCTGCTTGAAATCCAAGCAAATAGAATGTGTAAACGAATAACAAACCTGTTAGCAGTTCAAAGATTAGATAAATAGGTGAAATCGAAGCACCGCAGGTTTTGCACTTGCCTCGTTGCCATATGTACGAAAACACAGGAACCAGCTCCGCATACGTTAATGTATGTCCGCAAGATGTGCAAGCCGACCGAGGCTTCACAATAGATTTTTTAGCTGGTACGCGCAGACCAACAACATTATAGAAGGAGCCAAGCACCAGCCCAACAACAAATATGTATGCATAGACAAACCACATCGTTATCAAACCCCTTATCTATAAAACTATTACTATATAAAGAAAGGGTATGAGAAAGGGAACGTAAAGGTTCCTTTTCATACCCTTTTTTACTCAATACTAATAAATGGTTAATCCATTAATTATTTTGCAATAGTACGACTTGTACCATATCCAGTATCAGTATTAATACCGTCTATTGTAGCATTTGTAAATGTAATGGTTACATTCCCAGCTGAGCCGGATAAACTAGTACCAGTAATACTATATGTTGTTCCATCAGTGTTAACTGTTACAGTGTAACCAGTAGTTAATTTTACATTACTTACGTATTTAGCCAAATCAGTATCCTTTATATCCACCGTGGTAGCCTTCGGATCAGCCGAAGCAGGCACTCCATTCGCAGCCACATACGTCTTCGCAGCATTTATTACTGTAATTGCATCGGCTTTCACGCCATCTTCTTTCGACTTCTGAATAATACTACCAATACTAGGAATTGCAATAGCAGCAACGATACCTAAAATTACGATAA
>NZ_JBXKMX010000145.1:0-7634 GCF_056992975.1 Ectobacillus sp.
GTACATACGCCAAATTCATCTGTATCATCCCAGTTTTTCATGAAAATACCGATTACATCGTAGCCTTGCTCCTTTAGCATAAGTGCTGCTACAGAAGAATCGACGCCACCTGACATTCCAATGACGACTCTTGTTTCGTGAGGAGATTTTCTCAAATGTTTCACCTCCAACCTCAATTTCTTAGTTGTATCGTGTTATTTTCCTACATTTTTAGCTAATCGTTTAACGATTTTCGCTGTTTCATATGCTGCTTTTTCAATGTCCTGTTCATGATTACCATAGCCAAAACTAAATCGAACACTGGACCGGATTTTTTCTGATTCTTTCCCAAACATCGCAACAAGAACATGGGAAGGATCGACAGAACCTGCAGTACATGCAGAACCGCTTGATGCTGCAATACCAGCAAGATCTAGATTAACGAGAAACGATTCAATATCCATAGATGGAAAGCTAAAGTTACATACATGCGCTAAGCTATACTCCTTATTTCCATTCCATTCGTAGGATATGCCTTCTTTTTCAAAGACAGCTATCATTATATCTTTAAAAGACAGATAGCGCTGAATTTTTTGCTCACGTTCTTGTCGAGCTATTTGAATAGCATGCTGCAACCCTACTACGCCAGGGACATTTTCTGTACCTGCTCTTCGTTTTCTTTCTTGTTCACCACCAGCAATAATAGGGGAGAGTTTTATATTTTCATTGCAATATAAAAAGCCTACACCTTTTGGTCCGTTAATTTTGTGTGATGAAATGGAAAGTAAGTCAAGGCCAAGTTGCTTCACATCAATTGAAACGAGTCCATATGCTTGGACAGCATCTGTATGAAAATAAGCTTGATGATCCTTTAGAAGCTCCCCGATTTCCTGTATAGGTTGTATCGTTCCCACTTCATTGTTACCGAACATGACCGATACAAGAATGGTTTCGTCTGTAAGAGCTTGTTGAATATCTTCCACATGTACACGGCCGGTTTCGTCGACTGGTACATATGTAATGTTAAATCCTTCTCGTTCTAACATCTTACATGTATTTAAAATGGCATGATGCTCAATTTCCGTTGTAATAATGTGATGCCCGCGATTTCGATTAGCATGTGCTATGCCTAGCAAAGCTAAATTATCTGCTTCTGATCCGCCACTAGTAAAAATGATTTCGTTTGGTTTTGCTCCAATGCTTGCGGCGCATACTCGTCTTGCTTCATCAACGGCATGGCGCGCTTGTCGACCGAAGTAATGTATGCTAGAGGGATTTCCAAACACTTCTGTCATATAAGGGATCATGCTTTGCACCACTTCTGGATGTACGGGTGACGTTGCAGCATGATCTAAATAAATATGCATATAAATTCACCCTTTAATTGTATAGTAAACAAGAAACCGACTCACCTTGGCAGCCGGCTCCGTTATTTTTTATGATCCAGCTACTTCGGCTAGGCACGCAGGTCGGACAACCCTCAACCATAAAGGATAAGAGCGCCTTTTTGGGTGAGGAACGCTCCGTCCTGCTTGCCTGAACAGCCGAGTCCGCTTTTCTTTTTATCAAATATAAAACATATATCCTTGTTGGTTTTCTTCGTCGTATTTGACTAGGTCTTCAAGTGTAGTACTGTCGAGTACTTCTTGCACTGCGTCTCGTATTCGCATCCAAAGCTGACGTTGTGCAGGTTTTTCTTCTTCTATTCCTTCTACCACACTAATTGGGCCTTCTAAACAACGAATTACGTTTCCTGCTGTAATTGCACTTGGTACATCAGCAAGAACGTAGCCACCATATGCTCCGCGTGTACTTTTCACAAGACGTGCATTACGAAGGGGTGAAATAAGCTGTTCCAAATAGTGCTCAGATAAGTCATGTGACTGTGCAATCGATTTTAAAGAAATCGGTCCCGTTCCGTATTTTTTTGCTAAATCAATCATAATAGTTAAGCCATAGCGACCTTTGGTTGATATTTTCATACATACACCTCTTTCCTAAACTTCTTCCATACGTAAATAAGCCCTAACGATTATAACATACATCATGTAAAACCTACATTTCATTTCCTAAAACTTTGTATGACCATATCTTTACTTAGTTATCCTCATATTTACTAGAATAGACACATTATGCTTATCTCATAAGGAGAAAAAATATCTGTTTTTCCTACTCTTCTTTCATTTTTCGTAATTTTAAATAAATAGCCCCTAATGTTTTCTCTTTCCCAGCTTCTTTCGGTTCGTAATATTGCCGATCCTTTAATTCATCGGGCAAATACTGCTGCTTAGCCCATCCTCCAAAGCTTCCAAGCGGAAAATCATGCGGGTATATGTAGCCAATTCCATGACCGAGCTGTTTTGCACCGCTGTAATGGCTATCTTTTAAATGAGACGGTATGTCATAGTAGGCACCGTTTCTGACATCATCTAGCGCTTTGTCAATAGCTACATAACCAGAATTCGATTTAGCTGACAAGCACATTTCAATAACAATTGTACTCAGTATAATACGAGCTTCTGGAAATCCAACCGATTTACTTGCTTCACATCCCATGTATACTTTATATCCCATATCTGATGCAAGACCACAATCCTCATAAGCAATTACAGTCAATCTACGACAAATACTCGTTAGATCACCAGCCTCTATGAGCCGCGCTAAGTAATGTAAAGCGCCATCTACATCACTACCCCGAATGGATTTTTGTAATCCAGATAGAACATTATAATGTGCAGAACCAGTTTTATCATGGGAAAAGCCTTTGTTCGTTAGAAATTCCTGTATCGTTTCATTTGCTACTTCATACATGCCGCTGTCCATTCGTGAAGCGTGTACAATATCCTCTAAAAGATTTAGAGAAGAGCGAACATCTCCGTTTGTACCATTGGCTATTCGTTCAAGCTGCTGTTCACTTATTTGTACAGTCAGCTTACCTAAACCACGCTCTTCATCTTTTAAAGCCCGTTTTAAAACTTTCATTATATCGGGCGGAGTAATCGGTTTTAATTGTTTGATTTGATTACAGCGACTTCGAATAGCAGCATTTACGTCGTGAAACGGGTTTTCTGTCGTAGCTCCGATTAATGTAACGAGCCCACTTTCAACATGAGGAAGTAGGTAATCTTGTTGCGATTTTGTAAACCTATGGATCTCATCAAGAAACAAGATAACACTTCCGTACATTCGTGCTTCATCAACTACTTGTTCAATATCCTTCTTCCCAGCAGTTGTTGCATTTAATGCTATAAAATGTTTATTTGTAGAGCCTGCAATTGCATAGGCTAAGGAAGTTTTTCCGATTCCTGGTTCTCCGTATAATATCATAGATGGAATATGTCCACTTTGAACCATGCGATAAAAGGATGAACTAGGTAATGTAAGATGGTCTTGTCCGACAACCTCATCTAACGATTTCGGTCGCATGCGATAAGCAAGAGGTGCTTGTTCCACCTAACTCTCCTCCCCGTGATGCGTTTCCTTTATTGTACTACACTTGACAGAGTTAGAAAAAGAATCATTACCGGAAGGGATTTGTATACGAACTTGTAGTGAATGGTAAGAGATAAGGGGAACTTTTATGACAGGACTCTACACAACGTTTGTAGTGGAAAAGTGAGCCGTTATGAAGATATCTGCATAACGGCCTATTTCCCTGTTTACTCTTGACCAACACGATTTATTTCTATGTCTTTCAGCAGTGTTCGAACGACATAACTTGCTGCAATAAGACCAGCAACAGAAGGTACAAAGGCATTTGAGGATGGTGGGATTTTAGCCTTACGAATTTTCGCATTTTCATCTGGAATGATTTCCTTTCGAATGTCTTCATGAATGACAATTGGACTCTCATCAGAGAAAACAACCTTCACACCTTTTGTAATCCCTTCTTTACGAAGTCGTGTTCGTACTACTTTTGCAATGGGATCTGTATGTGTTTTCGAAATATCCGCAATCCGAAATCGTGTCGGATCCATTTTATTCGCAGCTCCCATACTAGAAATAATCGGTATTTTCCGTTTTAAGCATTCTTTCATAATATGAATTTTATACGAAATTGTATCAGCAGCATCAATGACAAAATCGAGACCATAGGAGAAAAATTGTTCATACGTCTCTTCTGTATAAAACATTTGCAAAGCAATTACTTCGCAATCTGGATTAATATCTGCTATCCGTTCTTTCATAAGCTCTACTTTTTGTCGACCTACGGTGGAAAGTAGCGCATGCACTTGACGATTGACATTTGTAATATCTACTACATCTTTATCAACAAGAACGAGGCGTCCCACTCCAGATCGTGCCAATGCTTCAACAGCAAAGGAACCCACGCCCCCTATTCCTAATACACCGACTGTACTATTTTTCAATATTTCAAGCCCATCTTTTCCAAGAGCTAACTCATTCCGCGAAAATTGATGTAGCATACGTATCCACTCCTCTTGCAAATTCATTCAATTTGTATTCTACCTTCTTTTCCTACTATTTGTATAGAAAAAGTTATTATATAATAGCAAGTTCAAAAAAATCCTATGTGAACTTCACATAGGATAGGTTAGATTCAAATATTTATTCGCTTGCGATACTATTTTTTGTAATCCTTATTTACGACCTCTTTTTTGTAGATGTAGCTCATTCCATTGCGTTTGCGCTACTTCACTAGGTGCATCTGTTAACAAGCAGCTTGCACTTGCTGTTTTTGGAAATGCAATCGTATCGCGTAAATTAGTACGACCTGAAAGTAGCATAACTACACGGTCAAGCCCTAATGCAATACCACCATGTGGAGGTGTTCCATATTCAAATGCTTCAAGCAAGAATCCAAACTGAGCCTTTGCTTCTTCTGGCGTAAATCCAAGTGCCTTGAACATTTTTTCTTGTACATCACGTTCATAAATACGCAAAGATCCACCACCAAGTTCATAACCATTTAATACGATATCATAAGCCTGTGCACGTACTTTTTCTGGTTCCGTTTCAAGTAATGCAACATCTTCACGGAATGGCATCGTAAATGGATGATGTGCTGCCGAGAAGCGGTCTTCTTCTTCGTCATATTCAAGTAATGGCCAATCCGTTACCCATAAGAAATTAAATGCATTTTCATCAATAAGTTGCAGCTCTTTACCAAGCTTTAAACGAAGTGCGCCTAAGCTATCTGCAACAATACTTTTTCTATCTGCAACGAACACGATTAAATCTCCTACTGTTCCTTCCACTAATTGAAGAATTGCACCACTATCTTCTTCAGTAAGGAATTTCGTAATTGGTCCTTTTATTCCGTCTTCTTCGACCTTAAACCAAGCTAATCCCTTTGCACCATATATTTTCACAAATTCAGTTAAAGCGTCCATATCCTTACGAGAGTATTTACTTGCATATCCCTTTACATTTATGGCTTTTACTTGACCACCACTCGTAACTGCATCCGCAAACACTTTAAAGCCGCTGCTTGCAACTGCTTCAGAAACATCTACTAGTTCCAGTCCAAACCGTGTATCTGGTTTATCTGAACCATATCGTCCCATTGCTTCATCATACGTTAAACGAGGGAATGGAGTAACGATATCCATTTGTTTCGCTTCCTTCATCACACGTTTCATCATTCGTTCCATCATGGCAATGATTTCATCTTGTGATAAGAATGACGTTTCAATATCAACTTGTGTAAATTCAGGTTGACGATCTGCACGTAAATCTTCATCACGGAAGCAACGAGCAACTTGATAATACTTTTCGAAGCCGCCTACCATAAGTAATTGTTTAAATAGTTGCGGTGATTGCGGCAATGCATAGAACTCACCTGGATGAACGCGACTTGGTACTAAATAATCACGAGCCCCTTCCGGTGTACTTTTCGTTAAGATTGGCGTTTCCACTTCAAGAAATTCTTCTTCATCTAAGAAATCACGCATAGCTTTTGTAATCGTATGACGAAACTTAAATGTCTCTAACATAGACTGACGACGTAAATCTAAGTAACGATATTTCAAACGAACGTCATCTGAAACTTCGGTATCGTCTGCAATTGAAAAAGGAGGTGTTTTTGCTTTATTTAAAATAGTAACTTGGGTTGCTTGCACTTCAATATATCCCGTTTGAATTTTAGGATTTACTTGGCCCTCTTCCCGTTTAATTACTGTACCTACAATGTGTAATACATACTCATTTCGAATTGTTTCTGCAAGCTCTAATGCTTCTTTTGAAATTTCAGGATTGAAGACTACTTGTACGATACCTGAGCGATCACGTAGATCAACGAAAATTAATCCCCCTAGATCTCTTCGTTTTTGTGCCCACCCATTTAATTGTACCGTACTCCCTACATCCTGCAATGAAACTTCTCCACAATGATGTGTTCTTTCTGCCATTTTTTCTCCTCCTAAAAAACTTTTTCTGCTATGTAAGAAACGAGTGTATCAAGAGAAATTTCTTTCTGGTCGCCGCTTTCCATTTCTTTGATTGAAATGACATTACGCTCTAACTCGTTATCTCCTAAAACTGCAACATACTTTGCATGGAATCGATCAGCCGCCTTAAACTGTGCTTTTACCTTTCGATCCAAATAATCTTTTTCAGTAGCTATCCCTGCTTTGCGCAATTCAAATACAAGTTTTGCTGCTACATCCTTGGCTTTGTCTCCCAGGGAAACAACATAGCAATCCAGATTTGAATCAATTGGCAGTTGTACTTGTTCTGCTTGCAAAGCAAGTAACAATCGCTCAATACTTAATGCAAAACCAATACCAGCTGTTTCAGGACCACCAATTTCTTGTACGAGTCCGTTGTAACGTCCTCCGCCACTTAATGTCGTAATTGAACCAAATCCTGATGCTTCACTCATAATTTCAAAAACCGTGTGTTGATAATAGTCTAATCCACGCACTAAGTTTGCATCGATTTCAAATGGTATCCCCATCAAGGTTAATGTTTTTTGTACGTTATGAAAATATTCACGTGAAGCTTCATTTAAATATTCTGTTATGGAAGGCGCTGATTTCATAAGATCATGGTCGTGATCCTTTTTACAGTCAAGAATACGAAGTGGATTTTTATGTAATCGCGCTTGACAATCACTGCAAAATTCCCCAATTCGAGGTTCAAAATGACTTACGAGAGCTTCACGGTGAGCAGTGCGACTTTCCCGATCACCTAGGCTGTTAAGCACAAGCTTTACACTTTTTAATCCTAGACTTCGATAGAATTCCATAGCAAGGGAAATAACCTCTGCATCGATTGCAGGGTCACTGCTGCCAAGTACTTCGGTTCCAAACTGTACAAATTGACGATAACGTCCTGCTTGTGGTCGTTCGTAGCGAAACATCGGGCCGATATAATATAGCTTTGTCGGCTGCGTGCTATCACCATACATTTTGTTTTCCACATAGGAACGAACGACAGAAGCTGTTCCTTCAGGACGTAGCGTTAGACTACGTTCTCCGCGATCTTCAAACGTGTACATCTCTTTTTGAACGATATCTGTTGTATCGCCTACACCACGTAAGAATAGCTCTGTATGCTCAAAAATCGGTGTGCGAATTTCTTTATAATTATAGCGTCTGCAAATATCACGTGCTTGCGCTTCGATATACTGCCATAATTCTACCGTTCCAGGTAGGATATCTTGCGTTCCTCTTGGAATTTGAATAGACATG
>NZ_JBXKMX010000146.1:0-5263 GCF_056992975.1 Ectobacillus sp.
GGACTAAACATAAAGAAAATACAATTGATACCGAGTAATACTGCCGTTACGATTGGAATGACAGGAAACCCCCACACAAGAAAATGTGGTAGCTTTTCATAAGATTTACGTAGCTTTACTTCGGCTAAACAGATGGCAATCCATAAGATTGACACGGTAAAGCCTGGAATCGCCATTAAATAGCTGAATATACGATCCGGTGAAAGATAGGCAATTAAGGATCCACCAATCAATACAACTGCTGCAAACAGCAAGCTATATACAGGAACACCTTTTTTGGAGACATAGGAAAATACCTGAGGAGCTTCGCCTTCAGTTGCTAATGAATACAACATTCTCGAAGAACCGTATATGCCGGAATTGGCAGCAGATAAGACTGCTGTAATTAATACAAAGTTCATGAGCTGTGCGCCGCCATTAAACCCAGCCACAGTAAGAACTTGAACGAATGGACTTGACTGCTGGGAAATTGTATTCCACGGAATCAAACCACAGATGATCAAAACAGGCAATGTGTAAAACATAACAATACGTCCAATTACGCCTTTAATAATTTTTGGAAGTACTTGTTCTGCATCCTTTGTTTCAGTAACCGAAAGACCAACAAGCTCAGTACCACCATATGAGAAGATAACGACGATAAGCGCTGCGAAGACACCAGCCCAGCCATGAGGAAAGAACCCTTGGCTAGCCGTATAATTTTGAAAATAATGTGCTTCATGACTTGGAATAATACCGAACAAAATACCTGCTCCTAATACAATGAACAGAATAATCATGACAATCTTTAGACCGGCAAACCAAAACTCGAATTCCCCGTAATATTTTACGTTTAGCGTATTAATAGCAATAATCCCCACCGCACAGATGACACTTAATAACCAAAGCGGAACGGATGGAAACCAATATTGTAGAAAACTTCCTGCTGCAATCACTTCAATAATACAAACGATAAGCCACATAATCGCATACATCCAGCCGATCACGTAGGAAACCTTGCTTCCAAAGGCCTTTCGAATAAACCCCTTCATATTCGTTCCTGGCATGGCAATTGCCATTTCTGCAATTGCACTCATCACGACCAGTAATAAAAGACCGGCAATGATATAGGAAAAAATAACAGCTGGACCTGCAAGGGAAATTGTTTCTGAAGTCCCTTTAAAAATCCCGGTTCCAATCGCACCACCTAATGCCATTAAGCGCACATGCCTAGGTAATAAATTTTTTTGTAGACTCTTTTGATCTGAACTCATTGTTCTCCTCCTTCTACATAAAAAAGTCCCTACTGATAATCAGTAGGGACGATGAAATATAATCGCGGTACCACCCTAGTTGCAGACTAACATCTGCCATCTTCGTTCTTATAACGGTTCATGTAACCGTCTTTTTTCATGATACATGAAAAAAAATGCTCCTGGAGTGAAATTCATACTCTTCTTTGTACTGATTTCCACCGTCCATCAGCTCTCTATAACAGGGAGAAGAATGCTACTATGTTCCTTTCAACGCATACTATTCAGCTATAACATATTTCCAAGGAAATTATAACGATATATTAACACAATGTCAATCAAAGGTGCACTCTATTCTTTCTTTCATAAATGCACGAATTTCTTCCTTTATAGGTAGGGAGGAAATGGCCCCTTTACCTGTTGCAGTAATGGCACCACTGGCGTTCGCAAAGGCGAGAATTTCATTTGCATGTGTTTGCAATCCTTGCTCCATTGTATGCTGCGTAATCTCTTTTTCGAGCAATTGATACAAGAATCCGCCGATCCACGCATCCCCTGCCCCCGTTGTATCTTGTACGTTTACTTTGTATCCACCTAAATGATAGGCCGCATGCTTCATGTAAAGAGAAGCACCATCTGGACCTTTCGTATGGACAACAGCCTGTACGTCCCCGACAAACAACGATTGAATTGCTTCCTCTTCTTGCTCAATTCCGGTAATAAAGGATAATTCCTCATCTGATATTTTTACAAGATGCGCGAGTGGAATGAATTCTAAAATTGTCTTTTGGCACGCTTCTTTACTGTGCCATAGCGGCAAACGAACATTCGGATCAAAGCTAATGAGACCACCTTTTTCTTTCATACTCACAATTGTTTTTCTATGTGCATGCTTCATCGGACTTTCGACGAGGTCAATAGAGCAAAAGTGTAAAATATCTCCTTCTTGGAACCAAGATTCGTCAATTTCATCTTCTGTTAATAATAAATCAGACGATGGATTGCGGTAAAAGGAAAAATCGCGTTCTCCATCTTCTCGAAGCGAAACAAAGGCAAGCCCTGTATTTGCTTCCGATGTTCGTAATACTTTATCCACGTTTACGCCAGCCTCTTGAAGCTGTTCGATTAAAAAGTCACCAAATGCATCCTCTCCAAGCTTCGAAATAAGGTATGAGGTTCCGCCAAATTTCGCTACAGCAGCAGCTACATTTGCAGGAGCACCGCCCGGAGCACGTTCAAAGGATACAACATCCTTTAGAGCCTTCCCCTTTTGCTGCGGAATGAAATCAATCAATACTTCTCCAATGGCAAATAGTCTTTGCATATCGTTCGCTTCCTTCTATTTTTATCGTGTATAATCCCATTTCTTAACTGCTAGATGCACCTCTCCTCCCACAGCAAAGAAACGAATATTCGTACTCGTAGAGCGTGGAAAAATTCGGCTCGTAAATACTTCTTCTCCGTCATTGATAAAGATTTCTACAGAGGACGTATCTACAAAAAGATGGAATGTAATTATACCTGAATCTACATAGCAAGCCCTTTTCGTCCCATAAAAAGGAGCTACTTCCTTGCCAGAGGCAGAGCGGTCTAATACGACTTTTTTCTGGGCTGCCTCATAGTATAAAACTGTTTTTTCCTTGTCACCAACCCTAAATTCGATTCCATACTGATATGCAGTGGCAGCCGAGAAGGCGCAACGTAACTCATACTGCTCACCAGAAAATCCTTCATACATTTTCATCTCATCCAATAGAATGTCTACTCGTTCGTATAATGGACCTCGCAGCATTTCTAATTCCTTAACCGGCTGCTGGCGCAGCTTTCCATTTACAATTGATAACTCCCTTGGAAGTGTTAAGCAGTGCGCCCAGCCATGTTCATCTGTCGGATATTCAATATCTGGAAGACCCATCCATCCGATTAAAATGCGACGGCCTTTATCATCTAACATTGTCTGAGGAGCATAGAAATCAAATCCTCGATCAAGCTCGGTAAATGACCCCTGCTGAAAAGAACACGTTGCAACATCAAGTTTACTTCCAATCACATAACCCGATTGATAAATATTTTGATAAAAATCCCCTTCTGGTTGTAACCCTTGTGGACAGAAAAGAAAGACCCCTTGATCTTCTAAAGAAAAGTAGTCCGGACATTCCCACATAAAACCGAATACAGGACCGGCCGCCTCGATTTCACCTTGGAATGTCCAATCTGTTAAATTGCGAGAGTGATAGAGGATGGCTGTGCCCGTCTTGTTCGTTCGCTGCGCCCCGATTACCATATAAAATTGATCGTTTTCCTTCCACACCTTTGGATCGCGAAAATGTTCAGTATATCCTTTCGGCACTTCTGAAATAACGGGGATCGGCCATTTTGTAATATGATTGTGGTCATCCATGATGGCTAAGCATTGATAGGGATGACGTACCCAATTCTCATCTCTTGTATTTCCTGTATATAGTAAATAGAGCTTTCCTTCATGCTCAATCGCACTACCCGAAAATGCTCCGTGACTATCATAATCGCAATCAGGCTTAATCCCAATGCCGACTTCCTCCCATTGAACAAGGTCTTTTGATTTCATATGATACCAGTACTTAATTCCGTGTACAGCTCCAAGCGGAAACCATTGATAAAACAAATGGTACTCGCCGTTATAATATGAAAAACCATTTGGATCGTTTAATAATCCAGTCGAAGGCTGTATATGATACGTTTGACGCCATGGGCTATGATTTACGCGTTCTTTTAGCAGTTTTATTTCGTCTGGAGATACTTCTTCTACTTTACGATAGCGTTGCTGCTGTGTCCATTCCATTGTTATCAATCTCCTTATATAAATAGAGGAGAATCCGGCAATTCTCCTCCCCCTTACTTTTCTCTTTTTATGCAGCAGATTCCTCAATTGCTGCTTCTTTGTTTTTTGCACGCTTTGAAAGAATAATGGTTACTGAGAATGCCACAGCAAAGGAAATAATCATACCGATAATGTAATGTATAATGCTGCTTGGCTTCATCGAAATGATACCTGGAAGACCAGCGGCACCTAATGCGATCGCTTTTACTTTATAAAAAGTAATAAAAGCAGATGCTACGCCAGAACCGATAATTGCTCCGATGAAAGGATAGCGAAGCTTTAAATTGACCCCAAACATCGCTGGCTCTGTAATTCCGAGCAATGCGGAAATACCTGCTGCCGATGCCACACTCTTTAGCTTTGTATCACGAGTAATCAGAAGGACAGCAAGTGTTGCAGCACCTTGTGCGACGTTTGACATCGCTGCAATTGGGAAGATGAAAGATCCGCCTGTTTTTGCCATATCGGCAAGCAATTGTGTTTCTACGGCAATGAAGCTGTGATGCATTCCTGTTACAACGATTGGTGCATAAATAAATCCAAATATGCCTCCTCCGATAAATCCAGTCGTATTATACATGAACACAAGTCCGTCTGTTAACATGTTACCAGCTGCACGTGTAATCGGTCCTACAATCGTAAACGTTAAAATACCTGTAATAAAAATTGTTAATAAAGGAGTCAATAAGTTATCTAATGCAGATGGAATCACTTTTCGTAGATACGTTTCCAATTTTGCTAGAATATAAGAAGCCGCTAAAACAGGAAGTACGCTACCTTGATACCCGACTTTATCGATATGGAATCCAAATATATCCCAGTACGGAATTTTATGAGCCAATAAGGCTGCACCATATCCATAACCATTTAGTAAATCTGGATGTACCATTAACATACCAAGAGCTGCCCCAAGATACGCATTTCCTCCAAAGCGCTGCGTTGCTGAGAACCCAATTAATATAGGTAGAAAGACGAATGCTGCGTTGGCAAAGGTATTAATCAGCGATGCTAGATCTGCTACGCTAGGATTCGCTTCTACCAAAGACTTTCCAGCAAAAAATAAATCCTTTGCGGTTAATAGGTTATTAATCCCCATTAGCAACCCGCCTGCAACGATAGCTGGAATAATTGGAACAAAGATGTCAGATAGCATTTTCACAAAGCGTTGAAG
>NZ_JBXKMX010000147.1:0-6883 GCF_056992975.1 Ectobacillus sp.
ACGAACCATTCATTGGAAAGGGGGAAATCCCCCTTATCATTCTTTATTGCACTAGGTTATCTTCATTTAGACCATATTTCTTTAATACTTGTAGAACGAATCCTTCTTTTTTCAATTTATCAATTTCTGTATTCATCGCATCTAATAGATCTTTATCATCTTTACGAACTGCCGCTGCAACATTTCCATCATATTTTGCTTTGTACGGACTTACCAATTTCAGTGCAAGAGATGGATCGTGTTGAATCGAGTATGCGGAAGTAGCACTATCTGTAATGACGGCGTCGATTTTACCTGTATTAAGCGCTAATAGCAGTTCTGCTTGTGATCCAAAAATCTTAACTTCCTTAATTTTCCCTTGTTTTTGTAAATCCTGCGCATATTCAAGGAACGTCACACCCTTTTGACCGCCCACTACTTTATCCTTTAAATCATCAATTCCTGTAACAGTGGAATCTTTTCTAACAACAATTGCTTCCGCTTCTTTATACCAAGTAGTTGTGAAAGTAGCTATTTTCTCACGTTCTGGTTTGATATACATACCATCTGTTACCATATCTATATTTTTATTATTTAGTTCTACGAGTAAATTCTCAAACTTTACTTCTTTCATTTCTACTTTCGGAATTCCTAGACGTTTTGCTGCCTCTTGAATAATTTCTGCATCAATGCCGACAAATTTTTGATCTGCTTTATCTAAAAATGCGAATGGCGTATCATTAGAAGATCCAACAACAAGAACACCTTTTTGTTTAATAGCATCCAACGTGCCTTTTGAAGCAGTTGTCGATGTTGCTGTTGTTTCTTGCTTTCCACATCCCGCTAATACAATCCCAACTGTTAACATAAGCATAAGAACAAGCATAGACAGTTTTTTCATTTTAAAAATTCCCCCTTTTGAAATTAAAAGACTATTTTGATAATTTAATACGCAAGAAACGTGCCAACTGTATTTTTCTCGTTTGTCACTATATTTGACATAGATACGTTACATTTTCTTACCTAAAAAGAATCAAATATGATTCATAAATAGAAAAAAGTGATTCAATTATGAATCACTTTTTCATAATTGAATCACTTTTTTTAATCTAGCTCTATTTTTATTCTTTCACTCTCATAAAAGAAATTTTTCTACTGATTGTACTTTGACTTACTTTTAGCTGATTTGCCAACTTTCTTGTTGAGGGGTACAACAAAATAGCTTTTTCAAGCAAATCATGTTCGAATTGTTCCACCATTTCTTTGTAACTTAAATTTGTCTGATTTAATATGGCTTGAATATAGTCTTCATTTTGTACTGTTGCCGCAGGTATTTGCTTTTGTACCCGTGATACAAGACTTCCCTCTACATTTTCGATTTGAATTACATTACTTTCCGTAGTTAAAACGAACCGTTCAATCATATTTTCTAGCTGCCGAATATTGCCGGGCCATTCATATGATAATAGGCGTTCTATCGCTTGCGGTGAAAATACCTTTTGAATATGGTATTTTTGATTAAAGTAATCTAGCTTATTAAAAATGAGCTCTAGTCCATCTTCTTGCCGTTCCCTTAGTGGAGGAATCGTAATAGGGACAACATTTATTCGATAATATAAATCCAAGCGAAATTTCTTTTCTTGTACCATTTTCTCTAAGTCTTTATTTGTTGCAGCTATAAACCGAACATCCGCTTGTATCGGCTGTCTTCCCCCTACTCGTAATAGCGTTTTACTATGCATGACTTGGAGTAGCTTTGTTTGTAAGTCGAGAGGAAGCTCCCCGATTTCATCTAGAAAAAGCGTTCCGTTCTGTGCTGCCTCTACAAGTCCTATCTTTCCTGTTGAAAGTGCCCCAGAAAACGAGCCTTTTTCATATCCAAACAATTCTGATTCAAATAAATGATGAGGTATTGTACTGCAATTTACTTCCACAAAGGGATACTTGCTTCTTGCACTATTTTCATGAATCCACTTTGCAACCTCTGTCTTTCCAACACCTGATTCTCCTAATAATAGAATGGTTGTATCTAAAGGTGCTAAACGAGAAAGTAGCTTTATAATATGCTGCATAGATGTACTCTTCGCAATTAGCCCCTCTGGTACAACACTTGCCTTTTGCAACACATGTAACTGATCTACATAATATTGAATTGCCTTTTCCATTTCTTCTATTTGTTGCTTCAATGATATGATTTCCGTAATATCTCGAGATGTTGAAACAACACGCTTCAGTTGATTGTTTTCATCAAAAACAGGGTTTGCTGATACAATTAATTTTCTACCTGTTGATGTATTTTGTATCAAGGTTACAGGAGCCTTTTTTTCTAACACCGCTACCGTTGCAGAAGGAGAGAATATACCTGCATCCACTAACTCGTATACATTTCTTCCTATCAATTCAATTCCTTGTACTCCATAGTTTTGCTCACATACCGGATTCACACGAATGGTCATTCCCGTTTCGTCCGTTACAAAGATTTCTTCATGTGTCGCTGCAAACACGGCTTCCAATTCCCTTAGATTTTCTTGAAGAGATTGCAGTTTATCATCGAATCCTTTTTCATGCATCGACATCACCCTTATGCCAAATATGCTTATATTATAACAAATTTTCTATCTATCACTAAATTTCACTTAGAATCAATTTATATTTGGAGGAGCTTTCGCAGTGAATGTTATGGTAAGTGAGGAACTTACTACTGAATAATTGATGGAAATAAGAAATGAAAAAAGTCCCCAAATTGGGGACTTATTTAAATAAACCTTTTACAGAATTTACCGCACCTGACCAAAGATTTCCGAAGAAGGATCCAATACCACGCATAGCTAGTACGAACCAATTCGCTTTATCTACATCTGTTTTCGTTACTAAGTCTACCTTTAATTCTTTCCCTGTTAAAAAGCCAGGGTCATTACTATCAGTCGATGTAATTGTCATAGAGCCAACCTTCGTATTTTTCTTAATTGGTGCTGTGACTTCTTTATTATCTAATTGATACCCTACAGAATAAGGAGATTTTCCTCCTTTAGGAATAGCGATATCAACAGCCTTTGCTGTTTCAACCTCAACTTGCTTTTGTTTTCCCTTTACTACAGGTACTGTTTTCTTATCTGCTACTTGATATCCTTGTGGATATAATTGTTTTGCGTCAAAACTACTAAATCCATAATCCAATAATTTTTTCGTTTCATCAAAACGTGCATTGTACGAATTTGATTTAATGACAACTGAGATGAGTCGAAGATCTCCGCGCTTTGCAGTTCCTGTAAAGCAATAACCCGCTTCAGGTGTAGAGCCTGTTTTCAATCCATCTACGCCTTCATATTGGAAAACAAGACCTTTTAACATCCAGTTCCAGTTATCCATTTGAACCGGATATTTTCCGCCCTCTTGGAATACTTTTTTCGGAATTTTAGCTGTTTCCAGTGCATCCGGATAATCAAGAATTAAGCGTTGTGCTACAATGGCACAATCTCTTGCAGTCATTTTATTTTCTTCGTCAGGGCTTGTGCCTTCCGGTTGTTTACCCTTTAAGTCTTTATTCGTAAGACCTGTTGCATTTACAAATTTATAATCTGTCAAACCAAGATCTTTTGCCTTTTGATCCATTAATTTAATGAAATTTGCTTCTGAACCAGAAACAAGCTCAGCCAACGCAATAGCGGCACCATTCGCAGAATAAATTGCCATCGCTTCATAGAGCTCTTTTACAGTATACGAACCGCCCTTTTCTAATGGAACATTAGACAACGAACGATCTTGCGAAATCATTTGTGCATAATCTGAAACTTGCGTTTTTTGGTCCCACTTTATTTTTCCACTTTGTACTGCCTCATGTACGATATATTCAGTCATCATTTTTGTCATGCTGGCAATAGCTAAAGAAGAATCAGCATTTTTCGCATATAATATTTTTCCCGAATTTGCTTCCACTAGTATTGCAGCTTCAGCTTGAATATTTAACGATGTACTCCCTTGAGCTGATACAGTACTTGTACTAGTTGAAACAAACATGCTGAATAATAATGGAATAATTGTTACAATCACAAACAGTTGCTTTTGAAACGACGCTTTCACGTTGGTACCTCCCATAAGATTGTTTTCAGATAAACGTTATTCTAACACAATCTAAAAAAAATAGACAGAGCTATTCGTCTCTGTCTATTAACGTCATTGTATTATGAATAGTTTGGTGCTTCTTTCGTAATTTGAATATCATGTGGGTGACTTTCACGTAATCCTGCACCAGTCATACGAATGAATTGGGCGTTGTCACGCAACGCTTCTAAATCCTTAGAACCGCAGTATCCCATGCCTGCACGTAATCCGCCAACCATTTGATGAAGTGTATCAGAAAGAGGTCCCTTGTAAGGCACCCGACCTTCAATACCTTCTGGAACAAGCTTTTTATTTCCTTCTTGGAAATAACGATCCTTACTACCATTTTCCATAGCACTTACTGAGCCCATGCCACGATATACTTTAAAACGACGTCCTTGATAAATTTCAGTGTCTCCAGGGCTTTCTGAAACACCTGCTAATAGACTACCAACCATAACAACGTTAGCGCCTGCTGCTAGCGCCTTAACCATATCACCTGAATACTTAATACCGCCATCAGCGATAATAGGTACACCGTACTTACGAGCTGCTGTTGCACAGTCATAGATTGCAGTTAATTGAGGTACACCTACCCCAGCAACGATACGAGTTGTACAAATAGATCCTGGTCCAATACCTACCTTAATAATACTTGCGCCCGCTTCAATAAGATCAACTGTCGCTTCTGCTGTTGCCACATTTCCTGCAATAAGATTTAAGTCAGGATACTTTTGTCTAATTTCCTTTACTTTGTCTAATACACCTTTTGAATGTCCATGAGCTGTGTCAATAACAATTACATCAACTCGGGCTTTTACAAGTGCATCGACTCTTGTCATTGTATCAGATGTTACTCCGACAGCTGCTCCGACCAAAAGTCGTCCTTGCTCGTCTTTAGCTGAATTAGGAAACTCAATAACTTTTTCAATATCTTTAATTGTAATTAATCCTTTTAATACGCCGTTATCATTAACAAGAGGGAGTTTTTCAATTTTATATTTTTGTAGAATTTTTTCTGCCTGTTCTAGTGTAGTTCCTACAGGAGCAACAACGAGATTTTCCTTCGTCATAACATCACAAATTTTTATAGAATAGTCCTGGATAAAACGTAAATCACGGTTTGTGAGAATTCCGACAAACTTTTGCTCATCTGGATTATTTACGATAGGTACACCTGAAATACGATATTTTCCCATTAAATGTTCTGCATCATATACTTGATGTTCAGGTGTTAAAAAGAACGGATCTGAAATAACGCCACTCTCACATCGTTTTACCTTGTCTACTTGCTCCGCCTGTTGCTCAATAGACATATTCTTATGAATAATCCCTAAACCACCTTGACGTGCCATTGCAATCGCCATATCCGCTTCTGTAACTGTATCCATCCCTGCACTTAATATCGGGATATTTAATTGTAACGTATCCGTTAGTGCTGACTTAATGGACACTTCACGAGGAAGAACTTCTGATTTTGCTGGAACTAAAAGTACATCATCAAAAGTTAAACCTTCCTTAACAAATTTATTTTCCCACATAATTCTTTCCCCCCTATTGTTTTAAAATATTATTAGTAGCTTAACAATTGGACAAAATACTGTCAAGGAACTGTCGATTTGTTGCAATTTTTAGAATATTTAAAGGAGCCAACATATATGAATAATGAATTCGCATGGGACGGGCTAAGTTTTTTCATATCTTCCACACATTCCCAAAAATATTTAGCTACCTGCTATCAAACCTTAGAGGTATCTGAGTGGGAGAAAAGAGCTTATGAAAATTGCTTTCCTTTTATTTATTATTTAGAACACGGCAAAAATTATTACAACCTAGCCGAACGTGCACCTCTTTCCATCCAACCTGTTCTTCTTTTTTATGGAATGATTCAATTAATAAAAGCCTGTCTATTAACCGTTGATCCGAATTACCCAGAATCCACCATTCTGTTAGCACATGGCGTAACAACCCGTAAACGAAAAAAACAAGACTACTCTTTTCTACATGATGAAGTTAAAATTCAAAAACATGGTTTGTTTACTCATGCTGCAGACAAATTGTTTCATATTAAATATCTAGAAGGCGAAAAATATACTATGGACATGCTTATGCATAGAATTGCAGAACTATATGAATTATTTTTCTATAGTAAAAAAGAACCGAAATTGCTTAAAGTAGATGTACAGAACCCCAAAAAAATATCCATTCCTGTAGCAGCATTAGATTTGTATCATATCACAGAGGTACGTTTTCAGGAATATATGAAGTCGACTTGTTCTCACTTAAAGATGGTACCTGCAAATATTCAGCATGGTGAAGAAATATTATTTGAAACATCTATTGCTTGGGACGGTCTCAGAAGTTCTCCTCTTCTTTATAACTACAATGAAGATGCTTATTTTCTACCTCCTTCTCGTGAAATGATGACCCTTTTTCCTGAAGTACTACCACACTATTTACTTCTTTATAATTTAAGTATGATTAGCAGATATGAGACTGAATGGTGGAGTGAATTGCTTCGTTCTTATCATTCTGAAGATTATCCATTTATTTTTCAATTTTTATCTATCTCTGCTAAGAAAATACCTTATTATGTTTATCTTTATCTTTTTAATAAAATACAGGGATAGTAAAAGATACATCTATTTTTTTATTTCTTGGGTAATAAAAAAATAAAAAAGAACCGATCATCATGACCGGTTCTTTTGGTTTGCCTAGCGACGTCCTACTCTCACAGGGACAAAGTCCCAACTACCATCGGCGCAAAAGAGCTTAACTTCCGTGTTCGGTATGGGAACGGGTG
>NZ_JBXKMX010000148.1:0-2636 GCF_056992975.1 Ectobacillus sp.
TTCAAGCAACTAATTTTTAGTTTCATATAAATTTGCGTACAATAAAAGAAAGGTGAAACGAAAAGAAGGAGCTAGAATGGTATGGATAAAATTAAAAATATGGAAGAAATAAAGGGGATTATTTCAAATAATCAAATGTCTTTACTTTTTATTAAAACTGTACAGTGCGGCGTATGTGATGCAGTTCTTGCACAAGCAGAAGATGTATTGGAGCGTTTTCCGAAAATACATTCTATCCTTGTATCTCTCGAAGAAACACCGCAAGTTTCTGGTGAATATTTGGTTTTTTCTGCCCCTACATTAATTATGTTTTTAAATGGAAAAGAAATGTTTAGAGAATCTCGATTTGTTGTGTTCAGCGAATTCGAGAGAAAATTACAACAAATATACGAAGTGACTGAAGAATCCTGAACATATTATTCCTTTAGTAGAAATGCTATTTTATTGATAATATTTTCAATTCTTTCTGAATCAGCCCGATACATGTCTGCGGCATTTCTAGATTCTGTTTCAAGTGAAAATAATTCTAAATCTGCTTGGCATTTTTTTAAAGTTGCAAGAAGTAAGGGCTTTTCCTGAGATGATGGAACTTGAATTTTATCATCGTACACATCGACAGTTAATACACCAGTGCTGTCCACTTGTCCAATAAAGACATTGTCTTGGGAAATGCCTATTTTTTTAAGTTCAGTAAGAAGCCAATGTCGATTGTGACCACTAGCTGTTAGTGGTTCATCTAGTATTTTTCCATCCATAATAACAGTTTGTGGTTCTTTTTCAGTAGCTACTTGTAATCCTACCATGCTAGGTGTAAGCGGTTGGTTTTCTTTTTTTACGAGTACATTTAACTCACCGGCTGCTTCAAGCACAGCAAATTCAACATCTGCTACGCGAAATACATCCTTTTTTCGAAGTAACTCCAGCAATTCGTCGCTGGTGTATTTTTCTTTTTTTAAATTATCTTCAAGTATTTTCCCGTCTTTTATTACAACCGTAGCTTTTCCTTCCACGAAATCTCGTATCTTTTTATTTTTTAGTGCGAGTAGTCCTGCAAAGAATGGAATCATGGAAAATACAAGAATACTAAAGACTCCGTGTGTATAATTTTGTTCAAGCCCGGTTGATACTTCTGCAGCTATGTCACCAATTGTCATACCGCCAATATATTCAAAATAGGAAAGCTGTGATATTTGTCGTTTACCTAAAAGTTTTGTGATAAAGAATAGTATAGCTAATATACTTAAGGATCGAACGATTACCATCAACCATTCTGGCATGAAAATCAATTCCTTTCTTACATTCCTTTATATTGTGGTTCTTCGTTTTCTAGATGGGATATTCTTTTTTGCAAATTGGAAATAACGTCGTCTAATTCCATCATGCATTCGTGAAACAGTTGCTTTGTATGGTTATCTACGCTATCTTGGGCTAATACACTTAAACTAGACTGCGCGCCTTTCACACTAGCTAAACAGGATTTAACATTTGCTACGATTGTCATCCAATTGCTCCTTATCCCTTTGGTTTAAAAAGTAGTGCTCCAATAAAGCCGAAAATAATTGCTGCAGAAATACCTGCACTCGTTACTTTAAACATTCCTGTTATAACTCCAACGAGACCGTGTTTTTCTCCCTCGGCCATGGCTCCGTGCACAAGAGCGTTTCCAAAGCTCGTAATGGGCACTGTAGCACCGGCACCTGCAAAATCAATAAGCGGTTCGTATAAATTAAAACCATCTAAAATCGCTCCTGTTACGACAAGTACAACCATCGTATGAGCAGGAGTTAACTTTGCAACGTCAAATAAAAGCTGACCGATTACACAAATAAAACCTCCAACAACAAATGCTGAGATAAACATGGCCATTAGTGAACACCTCCATATTCTATGGATACAGCGTGAGCGATACATGGTATTGTTTCCTTCTGTTGGAATGATAAAGGTGAAAGCAAAGCCCCGGTTGCTACCACTAACATTTTTTTGAATTCTCCATTTTTCATTCGATTTAATAAATGACCATATACAACTGTAGCGGAGCATCCAGGTCCACTTGCCCCCGAAAAAACAGGTTGATCTTTGCTATAAATCAATAATCCACAATCTTGAAATTGTTCATCGTTTATAGAATGTCCATGTTTGCGAAGTAAATGAAGAGCAATTTCTCTTCCAATTTTCCCTAAATCTCCTGTTACAATTAAATCATAGTAAGCTGCATCAATTTGTCTGTCACGTAAATGAGCCTCAATTGTGTCAACAGCAGCAGGTGCCATTGCCCCCCCCATATTAAATGGATCACTTAATCCCATATCTACAACTTTACCAATGGTAGCAGATGTGACAAAGGGGCCGTCCCCTTGAGCACAAAGCAGGGCAACTCCTGCTCCTGTAACGGTCCACTGGGCAGTAGGAGGTTTTTGTCCTCCGTATTCTGTTGGATAGCGAAACTGTTTTTCAACAGCTGCGTTATGACTGGAAGCTCCGGTTAAGACATAATTAGCACATTTACTATTAATAATGAGAGCAGCTAAAGATAGACCTTCCATTGAGGTGGAACAAGCACCGAACAAACCTAAGTAGGGAATTCCAAGTAGACGACTTGCAAAGCTTGTAGGGGTTATTTGATTTATTAAATCCCC
>NZ_JBXKMX010000149.1:0-3298 GCF_056992975.1 Ectobacillus sp.
GCAAAGGAAATGGTACTTCCTTCATGCTTATATCTTGTGTAGTAGGTTGTATTTTCTTCTCTCGTATCCACGGCTTTACCGAGATTCGTGGTTATTTCTGAACTCGTCATCCCAATATTGGCCCCGAAAATGGAAATGGAAGGAGAGGAAATGTACATGCCGACTACTTTGTCTTGTTTGTTAAAGAGATAAGATTCAGAATCAAATTTAACAAGGGTATATCCTGCCCAATAATCATTTACAGTCTTAACTGGCTTTCCAAGTGCTTGCTCGACTTCTTTTAAAGTTGCATTATATTGAAATCTTGTACCTATAGCAGCTGTCTTTGTAGCAGGAGATTGATTGGAAGCTGCTTGCTTTGTTGTATCCTGCGCAGCGCTTTGGCTTTGATCTTGCGTTGGCGCCTGCGTAGCGTTTGTATCCACGG
This sequence comes from Ectobacillus sp., assembly GCF_056992975.1. Lineage (NCBI taxonomy): Bacteria > Bacillati > Bacillota > Bacilli > Caryophanales > Bacillaceae > Ectobacillus > Ectobacillus sp. Next base: position 428 of record NZ_JBXKMX010000149.1, read on the forward strand.
ATTTGAATGCAATATATGTGATTAAGAAAGAAGCGCAAGCTCCTATTAACATTGCCCAAATCCATTTCGCTTTTAGCTTTGCGCGAAAAAACAAAGTAACTGAAAGATAAATAACGATTGGAACTATAAATTGCAAGATGGTTAAACTCATTTGATAAAAACTCTCCTCAGTATTAATTGTTATGCGTTTGGGATGAAACCGTTATATGTATTATACAACGTGACCATAGAGGATAGTCCACCCTTTGTAGGAAAAATCGTCCTTAAGGAAAAGTTAAGAATGCTTAGCTACAGTTGTTCCATATGACTAAAGCTAAAACAAAGGAGAGTTTCAGAATGAAATCGAAAGAAAAGGGTAGAATTGACCTGCTTTTAGTAGCAATTCTTATATTTTCTATTTTTTTGAACTTTTATCAAGTGACAAAAGCAGGATCTAACACGTATTACACGGTTGCCGTGAAAAGTATGTTAACTAGCTTCCATAACTTTTTCTTCGTTTCCTATGACCCAGCTGGATTTATTACGGTAGATAAACCGCCGGTTGCCCTTTGGATTCAAGCATTAAGTGCAGCAATCTTTGGTGTAAATGATTTTAGTGTAATTCTACCAGAGGCGCTAGCGGGAGTTGTGTCTGTATGGCTCTTGTATCGGATTGTAAAGCCGAAATTTGGACGCAGTAGCGCTCTTCTATCCAGTCTTACGTTAGCATGTACGCCGATATTTGTTGCAGTCGTTCGGACAAACAATGTAGATAGTATTTTAATTGTCACCTTGCTACTAGCAACCATGTCTCTTATGAAGGCGGTTGAAAAACAAAAACTAAGCTGGCTTCTTGTAAGTGTAATATTAGTTGGAATTGGATTTAACGTTAAAATGTTACAAGCCTATATGGTTCTGCCAGCCTTTTACTTATTTTATTTGTTTGCAGTAAAAACATCATGGAAGAAAAAAATTGCTCAGCTTGCTATCGCAACAGTTGTACTTGCAGCAGTTTCTCTTTCATGGGCAGTCGTCGTAGATTCGATCTCAAAGGATAACCGTCCCTACATCGGAAGTAGTCAAACAAACTCTGTGCTTGAACTGGCATTTGGATACAATGGGATTTCACGGTTAACGGGAGATAAAGGGAATCAGCCAAAGAGAAATGATCAAGCCGTTCAAGGACAACAAGACTTTGGTAATGCTATGCCTGGATCAACCAATCCAGTGCAAAATGGAACGAATTCTTTTGCTCCTTCTGGAGGTCAAGGAATGGGAGGTATGTTTGGAACTGGTAAGGCAGGCGTACTTCGTCTGTTCCAAAAAGAATTATCTGGCCAAGCAAGCTGGCTTCTACCATTTGTTTTATTTGCAGTAATCGGTGTGTTTGCTTCGATGAAAGGCAAGCGAGAGCTCACCATGCAGCATTATTTTACGGCATTTTGGGCACTCTGGCTACTTCCCATGCTCGTGTTTTTTAGCATCGCACAGTTTTTCCATCAATATTACTTGAGCATGATGGGACCTGCCATCGCTGCATTAACTGGCATCGGCTGGACAGCGCTCTGGAAGCTATATAAAGAAAAACAAGCCTGGGCGTTATTACCAGGTGCGATTTTCATTACTTCTGTATTTGAAGCGATTATTATCTATGAAAATAGCAGCGCAATTGCAGCATTATGGATGGCCGTACCACTTGGGCTAGGAATCATTCTATCCGGGCTTCTTATTTTCTTGAAAGAGCGTGAAAAGGCAGCATACTATATATCCTTAGCTGGCGTTCTATCTTTGCTCATTTTACCATTCGTTTGGACGATGTGGACGGTTTTAGGCGGAGGAAATAGCACACTTCCTGTTGCAGGACCTAGTACCCAACAAAACTTTATGAGAGGTGGTCCAATAGGGGAGATGCCTCCGGGCGGACCTGACAGTGTTCAAAACGGTTCTTCGATGAAGGAACGATTTAATAACGGAGAAGGCAGACCCAACCGCGGCGGACAAGGATTTGCACGAGGGAATATGCCAGGCAGAGGAACACAGGTTAACCAGAAATTGCTTACGTATTTAGAAAACAATTATACCGGCGAAACTTTTCTCTATGCGACCGAAAGCTCACAAGAAGCAGGATCTACTATGTTGAATACGAATTATGCCGTAATGGCTATGGGAGGATTTTCTGGAAGTGATCCTGCCTTAACCGTTACAAAACTAGAATATATGCTGAAGGAAGGACAAGTGAAATACTTCCTTATTAGCGGTCAAGGACGAGGAAATCAAGAGGTTACAAAGTGGATTACAACTCATTGTAAGGAAGTACCAAGCAGTGAATGGCAAGCGACGTCATCCACAACGGATAACCAAGCTGCGGGAATGTCACAAAAATTGTATGTTTATCAAGGGTAGTGAGTATAAGAAAGGGAATGGCACCTATTTGGCCATTCCCTTTTTTGCTTATTATATAAACAGGTTATGATTAGCATCCTCTGTTTCACTTAGATAGGTTGCCACTCCTGCATATTCAATGTTATCCATCAATTCCTCTTTTTTAATACCCATTACATCCATGCTCATCGTACATGCAATCAGTTTTACACCTGAAGCTTGTGCCATTTGAATGAGTGATTGCAGGCTTTCTACATTTTTTTGTTTCATGACGTTCTTCATCATTTTCGTACCGATTCCGCCCATATTCATTTTAGAAAGGGGCAATTTATTGATTCCTTTTGGCATCATCATACCAAACATTTTTTCTATGAAACTCTTTTCTACCTTCGGAGAGTTTTCTTTTCTCAAAATATTTAAGCCCCAGAATGTGAAGAACATCGTTACATTCTTACCCATTGCAGCTGCACCATTTGCAATAATAAAGGAAGCCATTGCTTTATCATAATC
>NZ_JBXKMX010000150.1:0-8148 GCF_056992975.1 Ectobacillus sp.
CGGATGCAGCCCGATTACGTTATCATCGGGGAATCATCGAGCTTGCAGCTAAAGCGAGGTCAACGCGGACGAGCTGAAATTGTTGTGGAAACGTTCGGAAAGCCGGCTCACTCTAGTAACCCAGAAAAGGGTGTTAATGCGGTTTATCAAATGATGAAGCTTATACAACATATTCAAGCGTTGCCCCTTTCTAGTCATCCAGTACTAGGAAAAGGTATTTTAGAGCTTACGGATATGAAATCAGAGCCATACCCGGGTGCTTCTGTCGTACCTCACTATTGCAGGGCAACATTTGATCGGAGAACGCTTGTCGGGGAAACGTGGGAGTCAATTCTTGCTCCAATTGAAGAATTAATTGCTAAGCTAGAGCAGGAAGATTCCACATTTCATGCGGCAGTGAGCTATGCAAAGGGGAAAGAACGCTGCTATACAGGTGCTGAAATTACAGCAGAGAGATTTTTCCCAGCATGGTTAATGGAGGACGAGGATCCGTTTGTCCAAGCAGCGCTTCAAGGGCTGAAAAAGAGCGGGCTGCAGCCCTCACTTACTCATTATGCTTTTTGTACGAATGGTAGTCATTATGCAGGCGAAGCTGGTATTCCGACGATTGGTTTTGGTCCATCTGAGGAATCGCTAGCACACACAGATGATGAATACATTGAAACGGAACAATTAGCTGCTGCTACACTTGGTTACTATGGAATTATGGAAGCATTATTTAATAATTCTAAATAAAAATAACAGAATATTCTGTGAATGGAGGACGTTATGTACAATTTACTATTAACCCATGCCAAAATTATCGATGGTACTGGTTCGCCTTGGTTCTATGGCGATCTTGGTATTAAGGGAGATACCATTTCTGCAATTGGAAAACTATCTGGTGCCTTAGCCAAGCAGGTTATTGATGTGAAAGGGAAAGTGGTGTGCCCTGGTTTTATTGATATGCACACACATTCTGATTTGTTCGTCTTAGAAAAACCGCTTATTGAAGCAAAAATCCGTCAAGGAATTACTACAGATCTTCTTGGTCAGGACGGAATTGCTGCTGCACCGTTACCTAGTGAATACGTAGAAACGTGGAGAAAGAATTTGTCAGGTCTTGATGGGACTCCTGATATCGAATGGGATTGGAGAGATGTTGATAGTTATTTGACGAAAATTGATAAGCTTCAACCTAGTTATAATCTCGCATTTTTAGTCCCGCATGGCAATATTCGGATGGAAGTCATGGGTCTAGCTAACCGTACAGCAACAGATGAAGAAATAGAGAAAATGAAAGAAGTACTTCGACTGTCACTTGAACAAGGAGCATGCGGATTATCAACAGGACTAATCTATCCTCCTTGCTGCTTTGCGGATATGAGAGAGCTTACTGCCTTGTGTTCCGTTATTGCAGAGTATGGTGTCCCACTTGTCATTCATCAGCGCAGTGAAGGTGATGAAATTATCGAGTCCATGAATGAATTAATCGATATGATGAAGGAAACGGGTGCTCATCTTCACTTTTCTCATCTTAAGGTGTGCGGAAAGAAAAACTGGCATAAAACGGATGATGTGCTAGCAACCATTGATAAAGCTCGCAGCGAAGGTGTTGAAGTTACGTTTGACCAATACCCATACACAGCTGGAAGTACAATGCTAAGCGCTATTCTTCCACCATGGGCTCATGATGGCGGAACGGAGAAACTACTTTTACGCTTAGCAGATCAGGAACTACGTAACAAAATGAAGCAGGAAATGGAAACCGGTTATCCGGGATGGGATAGCATGTCTGAGTGGGCAGGCTGGGACGGCATTATCATTACTTCGGTTGTATCAGAGGAAAATCAGCATCTTGTTGGAAAAAATGTGATAGAAATTACTACATTGCTTGGAAAAGAAAACCCGGCAGATGTTGCACTGGATCTTATTCTAGCCGAGAAAAATGCAGTCGGCATGATTGATTTTGTTATGAGTGATGAGTATGTTTCCAAAATTATGGCACATCCGGCTGGGACGATTGGTAGTGATGGTTTGCTAGGAGGAAAACCGCATCCGCGTGCCTACGGCTCCTTTCCACGGGTGTTAGGCAAATATGTCAGACAAGAAAACGTTCTTCCTCTACATGAAATGATTCGCAGGCTGACATCTCAGCCAGCGAGAATTATCGGTTTGCAGGATCGTGGAATCATTCGAACAGGTATGAAGGCTGATCTAGTTGTATTTGACGAAGAGCAGGTTATTGATACAGCAACCTATACAAACTCTCGTCAATATCCAGAAGGTATCGATTATGTCATTGTGAACGGGAGTATCGTTATTGACCACGAGATTACAAATGAGACTTATTCTGGACAAGTTCTTCGCAGATTTTATGAGCAAACTACGGCTATTTCAAAGTAAGGTAAGAAATTGAGGTAAGGAGGTTTCGCACAATGAGACTATGTATTATTGGTGATACGGTTGTGACTGTAATGAGGTAGAATTTTGACGAAAAAACACCCCACCTACCTTAATAGTAAATGGGGTGTGAATTCTATTATTTAAGCTTAAAGCCTTGCTTTAGAATGGTTGGTTGAATGTTTGGATAGTAAATACCTTGGTAGAATCCAGCAATCATGGATGACCAGTTACGATCTTCTTTGCCGCCTGTACGTTCTTTCATATAAGCAGATATCGTTTCGTCATATGCATCAACGAAGGCTTTTTGATCTTTGTTGTAACTTTCCTTGTGATGAATCGCTTCAGGTTGCAAGCGTGGTTTTTTCGCAGAAAGATCTGCTGGATGACCGACTACAAGACCGCATACTGGGAATACATATTCTGGAATATCAAGTAGGTCAATTAATTCTTGTGGATTTCTTCTAACCCCGCCTATTGGCACAATGCCAAGGCCAATTGATTCTGCATATGCGATAGCGTTACCCATAGCAAGACCAACATCTGTTGCACCAACAATAAGAGATTCTACTCCGTCTGTAATGCCAAGTGGTAAACCATTTTTGTCAGCAGCAATTTTAGCACGGTAGAAATCTGCACAGAATACAAGGAAAACAGGTGCTTGTGCAACCCACGGTTGACCGCCAACATATTCAGCAGCCTTTGCTTTCTTTTCAGGATCCTGGATACTAATGATTGTTAATTGTTGACCATTGATAGAAGTTGGGGCTGCTTGTGCAGCTGCAATAATTTCGTTTAATTGTTCTTCAGACACAGGTTCATTTGTGTAGCTACGGATAGAACGGTGGTTGGTTAATGTTTTCAAAACTTCATTCATAATTTGATTCATCCCTTCAAGTTGTATAATCAGTTCCTTTGTTAGGAAGAGTTACATACGTTTAAATTCTGGTGCTGCTGCTAATATCTCTTGGGCATACTTTCGAAAGCTTATGTAATGTGGTGTTTTACTATGCATGGCTAGCATTTCTTCACTTTCCCATTGCTCTAACATAACAAAATGATTTGGTTTTTCCACATTTTCATATAAATTGTAGTCCATATTGCCATTTTCTTTGCGAGAGGCTTGCAGTAATAATGCCATTTTCTCTATAAATTGATCATGAAATTCTGGCTTTATTTGCATAAAACCTTGGATTGTAACCATTTTGTTGGCCTCCTACTCTCTTAATGTTCGATAAATATCGAACATTAAGAACTATAGCACGACATTTTTAAATTCGCAACGATTTTGCATGCTCGTTGCGAGCAGCAGGTGATTATGATACAGTAACCATATGAAAATACCTTCTCAACCAACCATTGATGAAATAAAATTAACGACTACGCTGCACGCACTAAGTGACCCAATTCGTTTGTTTATTGTCCGAAACTTGGCTGAAACAAAGGAACAACACTGTGCCTCTTATTGTAATTTGAATATATCAAAATCTACATTGTCACATCATTTTCGTGTGCTTCGGGAAGCAGGGGTAATTCAAGTCCGTATAGAGGGAACACAACATTTTTACTCACTCCGGACGGATGAATTAAATAAGTTGTTCCCTGGATTGTTAGCATCTATTTTACAAGTTAAATCCTCAAATATTTAAAATGGGGAGCGATAGAAGAACCACGTACCGGTGTATAGGTGCGTGGTTTTTCTTATACTAAAAATTGCTTGTTAAGTAGGAACACAACCGCCTACTACTGGGAATAAACTCTACTATGTGAATAATAATATGTAACCGTTTTGTTTTTCTTACTTTATAATTAAACCATTAGAATAGTTTATGTTATGAGGTGGGATAAACGATGGAAATGAAGCCTAAGCTACAACTTGAAAAAACGATAATGGAGCGGGTATTGGATTTACTTACAGCAATTTTGTTGATAAGTATCATTCTAGATGTTGTTATGATATGGAAGGAACTTCCGCAGTCTATTCCAAAGCATTTTAATATGTATGGGACACCGGACAGTTTTGGTGGGAAGGAATCTCTTATCGCTATTTTAATTGTGCCAACGCTAGTATTTATATTGTTTACTATTTTGAGTAAATTTCCACACACTTTTAATTATCTTGTTAAAATTACTGAGGAAAATGCTTACGATCAGTATAAAAATGCACAGTTTATGATGGGATGGCTCAAGTTTGAGCTGGTGCTTCTATTTGTTTACAATGACTGGATGACGATTGAAATCGCTCTTGGGCGAAGAGGTGGACTAGGAACCGTGCCGCTTATTTTAGAGCTAACAAGTGTATTTGTGACAATCGGAGTGTTCCTTCTACGAAGCTATCGGCTTAAATAGTAGGGGAAGCTGCATTAAGCAGCTTCTTTCTGATTCTTCCGTTGCACATATATAAGTCGAATCAGTAGAAATGTTGCACCAAATGCTAGGCCTATAATGAGACCAATCCAATAGCCCTTGGCTGCTAATTCAGTGAAATTAGCAAGAACGTACCCAAGTGGTAATCCAATTACCCAATAGGCTACAAGTGTCATAATGAGAGCGGCATTTACGTCCTTATACCCGCGCAGTGCCCCTTGTACCGGCGTTGCGATGGCATCTGATATCTGAAATAGAATCGCAAACAATAGAAATTGTCCGGTGAGTCTTTGAACAGTTGCATCATTACTATAAATGGCTGCAACTTGATCATTAAAAAGAAAGATGATAAGCGAATACAAGAGAGCGAATAGTAGGGCAAAGCCAATTCCTATGAAACTATATGTTCTTGCATCTTTCATTCTACGTGCACCAACTTCGAAGCCAACGGCAATAGTAAGTGTCATAGAAATGCTAAGAGGAGTCATATATAGCATCGAAGCAAAATTGATTGCAGACTGATGAGCAGCAATAGTGGCTGTATCAAATCGACTCATAAGTAACGTAACGGCTGCAAAAATACTCGTCTCGAAAAAAATAGCAAAGCCAATCGGCACGCCGAGTTTCAATAGTTCCTTCCATTTTGAAATATTCAATTTGTATAGTTTATGGAAAATACGATAGCTAGAAAATGGGTGGCTACGATGAATAATAATGATAGCGATTGCTAATATGCACCAATATGTAACTGCCGAGGCGATTCCAGCACCAACCCCTCCCAGTTGTGGCATTCCAAGATGCCCAAAAATAAAGGCGTAATTAAGAATAATATTGATGGGCAATGAACATACGGTAATCATCATGGAAACTCGCGTTTTTCCAAGGGCGTCAATAAAGCACCGGAGTACCGTATAAACGAATAATGGTATAATACCAAACGCCAACATATGCAAAAAGTCACCTGCGACTTGACGAACATGAGGCTCCAAATTCATTGCATGCAAAATTGGTCCTACTGAGAACATACCGACGATTATAATAGCGACAGCTATGCCAACAGCAAGATAAATTGCTTGCATAATGGATGGAGCTACATCTCCTGTTTTTTTTGCACCGGTCAGCTGGGCGACAATCGGGGTTACTGCAAGTAGTATACCTGTTAGTCCCGTGTTTACAGGTAGCCATATACTGGAGCCAATCGCAACACCTGCTAGATCTGCGGAACTAGCATGCCCAGACATGGTTGTATCAAAAAATGTCATCGCAAACAAAGCGAGCTGGGTAATAAAAATAGGTAAAAATAAAAGAATAAATTGTCGCATCTTATGAAGTTGAGTGGTTGTTTCTTTCATAAAAGTCCTTTCTTAATTAGAGAAATACAAGGCGTGCAAAAAAAGACTGGCTACCTGAAATGGTTATGATTAAGGTAGCCCAGCTTCGAATATGTACAAGTTGCTTTTATTTTTGCACAGCTGGAGGAAGAAGAGAAATCACTGTTTTTCTATGGTCATCTTTTCCTGCTTCAATATCTAGGTTTGTCACAAAATAAAATTCGTGTTCTTCATCGAAGTCTATTTCAGTAGGAAGTGTGGTTTTAAAAGGAAATGATTTCGTTTCATTTGGTGCAATTACAAAGTAATCTTTCACCACAGGTATGACAGAAATAAGTAGCTGTTCACCCATCGTTAAATCTGAAAATCCACGATATAACTCTACGAAGATGGTTTTAATACGTTGTTCTACTTTTCCGCCTCTTACAATGACTGTCCCTTGAATCGTTTCTCCTAATCGAAATGTATCCTCTGGTAATTGTAAGTATACGTCTGCAGCACCTTTACCTAGCTTCGCCATAAATTTTTCTAACATACTAACACTTCCTCTCTTGGTTTTTTGTAAAAAAAAGATAAATCGTGTAATCAAATCTCGAGGCGGTTGCAGGTTAATTTTCAACCTGCAAGTCTATTTGTATTCTATGATACCATATGAAAATCATTTTCCAAGGTAACTATGATCTATCTAGAGGGGGAAATGGTATATGATATCGAATTGGAGTTATCAGAACGAGCATTAGATTTCTCGCAAATATGCGCATAAAGGTAGAAAGCACAAAAAAAATTATGCGGAAATTGACAGAATCATGTAATATTAAAAAGTATGAAATTTTTGATACAAAATGTACATATGAGGAGGCAACCATCTTGGTAGAATGGTTAATAGGTCTTATACTTGGGACCGTAGAAGGATTAACGGAATTTTTACCTGTTTCTTCAACAGGGCATATGATTCTTGTAGGTCATCTTCTTGGATTTGAAGGAGATAAGGCAAAGACATTTGAGGTTGTAGTGCAATTGGGATCGATATTAGCGGTTGTCGTTCTATATTGGAAGCGTCTATGGTCGCTATTTGGAATTGGCCGTAAGGTAAATGGTCCATCCTTGAATTTAATTCATATTTTGATTGCTATGATTCCAGCAGGTCTTGTTGGTGTTGTATTCCGCGATCAAATTAAAACGGTATTGTTTGGACCGGGACCGGTTGTAATTAGTTTAATTCTCGGTGGTATTTTAATGATTGTTGCAGAACGATTTGCAAAGAAAAATCCAAGTATATCCAAAACGTTAGATGATGTTACTTATAAGCAAGCATTTATGATTGGCTTGTTTCAATGTTTAGCACTTTGGCCTGGTTTCTCCCGTTCGGGTTCTACAATCAGTGGTGGTATTTTGACCCGTGTTTCTCATAAAGCAGCAGCAGAATTTACTTTCATTTTGGCTGTTCCGATGATGATTGCGGCAACAGGTCTTGATTTAGTGAAAAGCTGGCACTTTTTAACCGCTGCAGATATTCCGTTATTTGCAGTTGGCTTTATTGCTGCTTTTGTTGTGGCAATGGTTGCGATTGTGACCTTCTTACAACTGTTACAACGCTGGAAGCTAACACCGTTTGCTTATTATCGCTTTGCAGTTGCAATTTTATTTTATTTCTTTGTCATTATGTAATACAAAAAGGTGCTAACGTTGTTGGCGCCTTTTTTCATATTTTCCTTCTATCAGTTCGCTACCGTAAAATCTTTTTGTCATAGTATAGTTATAGTGACGTTTCGCTTTTCATGATGGCTAGGTTGTGCTATGTTTATACATAATTAACTTGAATGTAATGAATAATTGATTATAGATGATTGGTGTAAGGTAGGGGATTGTATGCTTCGGCGTTTATTTCATACGTGGGGAATAGGAGCTGGACGAATAAAGCTCGCTCTTACAAAGGATATATGGAAGCAAGGAGAATGGCTACAAGGTTACATACGTGTAACAGGAGGTTCAGAGCCATTTCAAGATGTGCGTGTAGAGCTAATGATGACACTTGTTACGATGCGAGGAAGAGAATATACGAGGACAG